>NZ_CP029797.1:0-132500 GCF_003268595.1 Paraliobacillus zengyii
CATTAGCATAAATTTGTTATTATATTTGTGTTTTAATATGTGAAAAACAATCTAAGAAAATATATGTATCCACAGGTTGTGGATAACGTGTGGACATTTATTAACACACCTGTTTATGAACTTACACACAAGGGTGTGGAAAACTATTAAAAATTGTTATAGACTATATACTTAGCCATATAGGCTATCCACAGGCATACCGTTTATACATTACCTTTCGATCTTTCTTTTACAGAAACATTGCGAGAGGTTTTTTATTTCTTAATTACTATTTTTATTGAGAGGGGTGAATAGTATTATGGAAAATATTGAAGAGTTATGGTTGAGTACACTTGAATCTATTAAAGAAAAAGTAAGTAAACCAAGTTATGATACCTGGCTAAAAAACACAAGTGCTGACAGTATTACAGACGATACATTAATTGTTTCAGCTCCTAATGAATTTGCACGTGATTGGCTTGAAAGCCGCTATACAGAACTCATATCAGATGCGTTATTTGATGTAACTGGTGCAAAATTAAAAACAAAATTTATTATTCCAGAATCTGAAGGATCTATTGATGATACAGTGCAAACAAATAGGAAAATGCCACGTGTTAATCAGCAAGATAATAATGAATTTCCAAAAACGATGTTAAATGATAAATATACATTTGACACTTTTGTAATTGGCACAGGTAATCGTTTTGCGCATGCTGCATCCTTAGCTGTTGCTGAAGCACCTGCAAAAGCGTATAATCCGTTATTTATTTATGGTGGGGTTGGTCTTGGTAAAACACATCTAATGCATGCAATTGGTCATTATGTTTTAGATCATAATCCATCTGCAAAAGTTGTTTATCTATCATCTGAAAAGTTCACAAACGAATTTATAAATTCCATTCGTGATAATAAAGCAGTTAATTTTCGCAATAAATATCGCAATGTAGATGTCTTATTAATTGATGATATTCAGTTTCTAGCTGGAAAAGAACAAACACAGGAAGAATTTTTTCATACATTCAACACGTTGCATGAAGAAAGCAAACAAATTATTATTTCTAGTGACCGACCACCAAAAGAAATTCCAACGTTAGAAGATCGTCTGCGCTCAAGGTTTGAATGGGGATTAATTACAGACATTACACCACCTGATTTGGAAACAAGAATTGCTATCTTGCGTAAAAAAGCGAAAGCAGAAGGACTAGATATTCCAAATGAGGTTATGCTTTATATTGCAAATCAGATTGATACAAACATCCGAGAATTAGAGGGAGCTCTAATACGTGTTGTTGCTTATTCTTCCTTAGTTAATAAAGATGTAGATGCGTCTTTAGCAGCTGAGGCATTAAAAGATATTATCCCGAGCTCACGACCAAAAGTTGTAACAATAGCTGCAATACAAGAGATAATTAGCGAAAGATATAATATTAGATTAGATGAATTTGCTGCTAAAAAGCGAACAAAATCCGTTGCTTTTCCTAGACAAATTGCGATGTATTTATCACGTGAGTTAACAGATTTCTCTTTACCTAAAATTGGTGAAGAATTTGGTGGACGGGATCATACAACAGTTATTCATGCACACGAGAAGATTTCAAAGCTGTTAAGTACCGATGAATTATTACACCGCGATATTGAAGAAATAAAGGAGCGACTTAAAATTTTTTAAGATATCGTCGTCTATGCACATGTGGATAACGTGGATAACAGTTGCAGACTTACTAACATCCTATCCACATACACACAGGCTTGCAAATTATGTCTAAACTTGACTTATCCACATAATCACAGGCCCTACTACTATTACTACGACATTTATTAATAATAATTAATATATATAACTTCCCTTAGGAGGATTAATTTCATGCAATTTATCATTCAACGTGATTTACTAATCGAAAGTATTCAACATGTAATGAAAGCAATATCAGCAAGAGTAACCATACCAATTCTAACTGGTATAAAAATTGAAGCGACAACTGATGGTATTAAATTAACAGGTAGTGATTCAGATATATCAATAGAATCATTTATACCAAAAGAAGAAGAAGGAATAGAGAACGTAGAAATTGGTGAAAATGGAAGTATTGTAGTCCAAGCCAAATACTTTCCTGATATAATTAGAAAGTTACCTTTAAAAACAGTAGAAATTTCTACTGATGATCATTTTCAGGTAACAATTAAATCAGGAGGAGCAGAATTCCATTTAAATGGACAAGACGCTGTAGAATATCCTCAGTTACCAATCTTTAAACCTGAAAATAGTTTTGAATTAAAGAATGACTTACTAAAAAATCTAATTAAGCAAACAGTATTTGCTGTTTCAACTGTTGAAACTAGACCGATATTAACTGGAGTCAATATGAAAGTAGAAGATCACTTCTTAGATTTTGTTGCGACAGATAGTCATCGTCTTGCTTCCAGAAAAATTCCATTAGATCAAGCGAATGAAAAAGTAAACTTTAGTAATGTTATTATTCCAGGAAAAAGTTTAACAGAGCTAAATAAAATTTTAGATGACAATGAAGAAACAATTACTATAAGCGTCACAGAAAATCAAATATTATTTCAAACCAAGAATTTATACTTTTTATCACGTTTATTAGATGGGAATTATCCAGAAACAGCTAGATTAATTCCAGAACAAAGTAAAACAATTGTTTATGCAAAAACAAAAGAATTATTGCAAGCAATCGATCGCGCCTCCTTATTAGCAAAGGAAAATCGTAATAATGTTGTTAAACTTCAAACAAAAGGTAACAATGAAATTGAAATTAGTAGCAATACACCAGAAGTTGGACAAGTCACAGAAGATGTCAAAACCGAGTCAATTGAGGGTGAAGACCTTAAAATATCTTTTAGTGCTAAATATATGATTGACGCGTTAAAAACAATTGAAGAAGATCGTGTTAAAATTGAATTTACAGGTGCAATGCGTCCATTTATTATGAGACCTGTTGATAACGAATTTATATTGCAGTTAATTTTACCTGTTCGGACATATTAATTTCCAAATCATATAAAATGGGATAGATTAAGTTACCTTATTCTATCCTTTTTCCATTTTTGTACAGGTTAATTAGTAAAATTAAAAAGAAATGACTTATCCTTTATAGATTACTTTGCTTATATGAAAATATTTAGTAAAATAGAGTAACAGTATTAAAAATCTCCGATCTAGAAAGTATGGTGGTTCGATATGTCAACAGAAAGTATTTCTATTCACACAACCTATATTCCTTTAGGTCAATTTTTAAAATTAGCAGGTGTTATCGATACTGGAGGTATGGTGAAGCCATTTTTAGCAGACTATGATGTGTTTGTTAATGATGAACAGGATCAACGTCGTGGTCGTAAGTTATATCCAGGTGATCAAATTTCAATTCCTGACATTGGCGTATTTCAAATTGTCAAAGAAGAAAATGCCTAATAAATATAGCTTGAACCAATTAGGAAGGATACTACTATGCACATTAAGGACTTAACACTTTCGCACTATCGAAATTATCAAAACTTACATGTGAAGTTTGATGATAAAGTCAATGTAATTATAGGCGAGAATGCCCAAGGAAAAACCAATCTTATGGAAGCTATCTACGTTTTAGCTTTTTCAAAATCATATCGAACCCCTCGTGATAAAGAACTTATTCAATGGAATGAAAACTATGCTAAAATAGAAGGGAGCATCTTTAAACGAAATCGTACCTTCCCTTTAGAGATTCAACTTTCTTCCAAAGGAAAAAAGGCAAAATTAAATCACATTGAACAAAGACGTCTTAGTGATTATATCGGCGCTCTAAATATCGTTATGTTTGCACCAGAAGATCTAAACTTAGTTAAAGGGAGCCCGCAAATCAGAAGACGGTTTATTGATATGGAAATTGGTCAGATTAAACCTTTATATATTTATCATCTAGGTCAATATCAAAAAATATTAAAACAGCGAAATCATCTATTAAAAAACTTACAGCGTAGACAATCAAATGATCGAACATTGCTCGAGGTTTTAACAGAGCAGCTAATTGAACATGCTAGTGTTATAGTTGAGAAACGTTTTGTATTTTTACAATTGTTAAGAGAATGGGCTGCTCCAATCCATAAGGGAATAAGTAGGGATAAAGAAGAATTAGAAATTATGTATTCAGGCACAATTAATGTATCAGAACAAGAAGATAAGGAAAAAATAAGAAAACAATATGAAATAGAATTTTCAGCTCTTATAGAAAAAGAAATTGATAGAGGCAATACATTGATTGGTCCACATAGAGATGACTTATTATTTTATGTAAATGGAAAAGATGTACAAACATATGGTTCGCAAGGACAACAGCGAACCACTGCACTATCATTAAAGTTAGCTGAGATTGAACTAATTAAAAATGAAGTGGGCGAATATCCTATTCTTCTGTTAGACGATGTTTTAAGTGAATTAGATAATTATCGTCAATCGCATTTATTACATACTATTCAAGGGAAAATTCAAACCTTCGTATCAACAACAAGTGTTAGTGATATTCAGCACGAAACAATAAGTAAAGCGGAATTGTTTCATATCGAAAATGGTATAATTGTGCAATAGAAATGGGGAATTTGAAATGTTTATTCATATCGGTGGCGATAATGTTATCCGTTCTGAGGATGTTATTGCTATTATTGATCAACAATTTGTTGCTTCTTCTTCAATTAATGCTGAAATGATTGATAACCAAAGAAAAGCTAAGAATGTATTAGATCTTCAAGAAGAAACAACAAAAGCGATCGTAATAACAAAAGATTATATATATTATAGTCCCCTTTCGGTCCTAACTTTAAAGAAACGTGCAAGTATGATTTCTACTATTAGTAAATTAGAAGACTATACTAATTCTAATGAAACATAGCAATTTCAAAGGGATGAATATCATATTTTCAAGATACTTTAATTAATTAGTTAAAAAATAGTATTTTCTTAAAATAGAATTGTAGGTGAAAGAATTGACAATGGAAGATAAATTGGGAGTAGAACAAGTATATGACGAAAATCAGATTCAAGTATTAGAAGGTTTGGAAGCAGTACGTAAAAGACCGGGTATGTATATAGGTGCAACTAACGAAAGAGGTTTACATCACTTAGTATGGGAAATTGTCGATAACAGTATTGATGAGGCTTTAGCAGGCTATTGTGACCATATCCAGGTCTTTATTGAAGAAGATAATAGTATTACAGTAATGGATAACGGTCGTGGTATTCCAGTTGGTACACAGAAAAAGACAGGGCGTCCTGCTGTAGAAGTAATTATGACTGTTTTACATGCTGGTGGTAAGTTTGGTGGTGGCGGTTATAAAGTATCAGGTGGTCTTCACGGTGTTGGTGCCTCTGTTGTTAACGCGTTGTCATCGTCTTTAAAAGTATACGTACATCGTGATAAAGAAATTCATTATTTAAGCTTTAAACGTGGTGCCATTGATGATGAACTACAAGTTATTGGTCAAACAGAGGAAAGTGGAACACGTATTCACTTTGTCCCAGATCATGAAATTTTCACAGAAACAACTACGTTCAAATATGAGATTCTTTCTCAACGTTTACGTGAATTAGCCTTTCTAAATAAAGGATTAACTATCTCAATTGAGGACAAACGCGAAGAAAGTAAACGAGAAACATTCTTTTATGAAGGCGGAATTCGTTCTTATGTCGAACATTTAAACCGTGCAAGACAAGTATTACATGAACCATTCTTTGCTGAAAAAGAAGAAGCAGGTATTACCGTCGAAGTATCCTTACAGTACAATGATGGGTTTGCAAGCAATATTTATTCGTTTGCAAATAACATTCATACGTATGAAGGTGGAACGCATGAATCCGGATTTAAAACTGGACTGACACGTGTGATCAATGATTATGCAAGGAAAAACAGTTTATATAAAGAGAGTGATCCCAACCTTACTGGTGATGATGTAAGAGAGGGCTTAACTGCTATTGTTTCAATTAAACATCCAGATCCACAATTTGAAGGACAAACGAAAACAAAGTTTGGTAATAGTGAAGCGCGTGCGATTACAGATGCTGCATTTAGTGAGTTATTTTCTAAATTCCTATTTGAGAATCCGGACACAGCCAAAATTGTTGTTGAAAAAGGCTTAATGGCTTCTCGAGCAAGAATGGCAGCCAAAAAGGCACGTGAATTAACACGTCGAAAAGGTGCATTAGAAATTTCCAATCTTCCTGGAAAACTAGCCGATTGTTCAACACGTGATGCAACTAAAAGTGAATTGTATATCGTAGAGGGTGATTCTGCTGGTGGTTCAGCAAAACAAGGCCGTGACCGCCATTTCCAAGCAATCTTACCTTTAAGAGGTAAAATCTTAAACGTAGAGAAGGCACGCTTAGATAAAATTCTATCGAACAATGAGATTCGAATGATGATTACTGCATTAGGTACTGGGATTGCAGAAGATTTTGATATTTCAAAAGCAAGGTACCATAAAGTTGTAATCATGACAGATGCGGACGTTGATGGTGCACATATTCGAACGTTATTATTAACCTTCTTATATCGATTTATGCGACCGTTAATTGATTATGGTTATATTTACATTGCACAACCACCATTATATAAAGTACAGCAAGGTAAGGCTGCTTATTATGCGTACAATGATAAAGAGATGGAGCGGATTGTTAGTGAATTACCTAAACAACCGAAACCAGGTCTGCAACGTTATAAAGGGCTAGGAGAGATGAATGCAACACAGCTTTGGGAAACTACAATGGATCCAGAAAATCGAACATTACTACAAGTGAATTTAGATGATGCGATTGAAGCTGACCAAATCTTTGATATGCTAATGGGCGATAAAGTAGAACCTCGAAGAAACTTTATTGAAGAGAATGCTGTTTATGTTAAAAATCTAGATGTATAAGTATGTGTCAAGTTCACATAAAACTATAGTTTGATAATAAAGTAAGGTCGTCAGTTGGATAGGAGGCAGTCGTATGGTGGAAAATCAACGTCCACATGTACAAGAAATAAATATAGGAACAGAAATGCGCACATCGTTTTTAGACTATGCCATGAGTGTTATTGTAGCTCGTGCGCTTCCAGATGTGAGAGATGGTTTGAAACCAGTACATCGGAGAATATTATATGCTATGAATGACTTAGGAATACATTCGGATAAAGCATATAAAAAATCTGCCCGTATTGTCGGTGATGTATTAGGTAAGTATCACCCACACGGTGATTCATCAGTATATGAAGCAATGGTAAGAATGGCACAAGATTTCAGCTATCGTAATATGCTAGTTGATGGACACGGTAATTTCGGTTCTGTCGATGGTGATCCTGCAGCTGCGATGCGTTATACAGAAGCACGAATGTCTAAGATTTCAATGGAACTTCTTCGTGATATTAATAAAGACACGATAGATTACCAGGATAACTATGATGGTTCAGAGAGAGAGCCTAAAGTATTACCAGCTAGATTTCCTAACCTCTTAGTTAACGGAGCATCGGGAATCGCAGTTGGAATGGCGACTAACATTCCACCCCATCAATTAGGAGAAACGATTGATGCTGTCCTAGCTATCAGTGAAAATCCTGATATTACTATTGATGAGCTAATGGAAGGATACATCTATGGGCCTGATTTCCCTACAGGTGGTTCGATTCTAGGAAGAAGTGGGATTAGAAAAGCGTTTGAAACGGGACGTGGTTCTATTACCATTCGATCTAAAGTGTTAATTGAAGAGCGTGACAATGGTAAAGCAACAATCATTGTCAATGAATTACCGTATCAAGTGAACAAAGCAAGATTAATTGAGAAAATTGCAGAACTTGCGCGTGATAAGAAGATTGAGGGAATTACTGATTTAAGGGATGAATCAGACCGTAATGGCATGCGTATTGTAATTGAGTTACGTCGTGACGCGAATCCTAATGTGTTACTAAATAACCTATACAAACAAACCTCCTTACAAACATCTTTTGGTATTAACATGTTGGCATTAGTTGACGGACAGCCGAAAGTGCTTAATTTAAAACAGTCATTATCTCACTATCTAGAACATCAAAAAGAAATAATTAAACGTAGAACAGCTTATGAGCTACGTAAAGCGGAAGCACGTGCTCATATTTTAGAAGGATTGCGAATTGCCTTAGATCATATAGATGAGATTATTGCATTGATTCGTGGGTCTAACACAGCAGATATTGCTCGTACTGGTTTAATAGAAAATTATCAGTTGTCTGAGAAACAAGCACAAGCAATTTTAGATATGCGTCTACAACGTTTGACTGGTTTAGAACGTGAAAAGATAGAAGATGAGTATAAACAATTAGTAGAACTAATTAGTGAATTAAAAGCAGTTTTAGCTGATGAAGCAAAAGTATTAGAAATAATTCGTGAAGAGCTAACTGAAATTAAAGAGCGTTTTAACGATAAACGACGAACTGAAATTATAGCTGGTGGTATTAATTTCTTTGAGGATGAGGATCTAATTCCAGAAGAAAATATTGTTATTACGGTAACAAATAAAGGTTATATTAAACGGTTACCAGCTTCAACATATCGTACACAGCGTAGAGGTGGTCGTGGTGTTCAAGGAATGGATACAAATGAAGACGACTTTGTTGAACACTTAGTATCGACATCAACACATGATACTGTTTTATTCTTCTCTAACAAAGGAAAAGTATATCGAGCAAAAGGGTATGAAATTCCAGAGTACGGTAGGACAGCAAAAGGAATTCCAATTATCAATTTATTAGAAATTGATAAAGGTGAATGGATTAATGCTGTAATAACTGTACATGAGTTTGAAGCAGAATGGTATTTATTCTTTACAACGAAATACGGTATTTCTAAACGAACTACCCTTGCACAATTTGCCAACATTCGTAAAGGTGGCTTAATTGCGTTAAATTTACGTGAAGATGATGAATTAATTTCTGTTCGATTAACAGATGGTACAAAAGATATTATGATCGGCACTAGAAATGGTTCACTGATTCGCTTTGAGGAAACGCAAATTCGGACAATGGGACGAACAGCTGCTGGAGTTAAAGGTATTTCTCTTAGAGGAGATGATGAGGTCGTCTCTATGGAAATTATCGAGAATGGTTTATATGTATTAAATGTAACTGAGAATGGTTATGGAAAACAAACACCTGCTGAGGATTATCGAATCATTAATCGTGGTGGTAAAGGTGTATTCACATGTAACATTACAGAGAAAACAGGAAAAGTAGTTGCTGTAAAAGCAGTAACAGGTGACGAAGATATTATGATTATTACTGCATCAGGTGTACTTATTCGTATGCCGGTTGAAGGTATCTCTGTTACAGGTAGAAATACACAAGGTGTTCGCCTGATTCGTCTCCAAGAGGAAGAAAAAGTAGCTACTGTCGCACGCATTGATAATGTTGAAGATGAGGAAGCTATAGAAGAGCAATCTTCAAGTGAAACAGTAGAGACAGAAACACATCAAGACCCAGATGCTGTTATAACCGAAGAAAATAATCAAGATTCAACAACTGATACAGATACAAAAGAGGATACAGAAGAATAATGATTAGTGGTTCACCATGAAAAAGGTGAGCCACTTTATCAGCATATAAGGGGTGGCGATGATATTGTGGATACATCCATCACAATTAATTCCTAAGTGCATACTTACAACGGACGTAATAGGTAAAACAAATCGTCCAATTGCAACAAAGGACACGGTTATAGACGAAACACATATAGAAATATTACAACGTTTTTTAATTGACCAAGTAGAAGTCGCTACCAATTTAGAAAATGGTGTACCCTTTATTCCAAAAAAACAACAAAAGCAAGAAGTAAATGTAAAAAAAGAAACGCAAAGTGAGAAATCCCTATCGTTTATGGAGCATTATCATCAAGTTGTAGAAGCTTATAAGCTCCAGTTTAATGCATGGCAAAGTGGATCACCTATTGAAATTCATGCCGTTCGGAAGTTAATTGTTCCTTTACTAGAGCGCACGGAAGAAGTTGATTTTTATATACTAACATTATATAAAAATACTGCTAAAGATGATTACTTTTTTCACCACAGTGTTTCAACAAGCCTAATTTCTGCTGTATTAGCACAAAAGTTAGGTTTAAAAAAAGAGTGGATGCAAATTGGTATTGCTGGATTATTAGCAGATTGCGGAATGGCAAAACTGAAACGCTCTCTTTTTTATAAAGAAGGAAAATTGAGTAAGCCTGAATTTGATGAAATAATGGAACACCCAACTTATTCTTATCGCTTTGTGGAAAAAATTACTTCTTTAACTAAAGGCGTAAAACTGGCCATTTTACAGCATCATGAACGATTGGATGGCACTGGGTATCCCTTAGGTGTTAAGGAAGATAGGATACATCGCTTTGCTAAAATAGTAGCTATCTGTGATACATATCATGCGATGACCTCAGAACGAATTTATCGTACAAAACAATCTCCTTTTCGCGTTATTGAAGAAATGCAACAGGACCAATACCAAAAGTTTGACCATCAAATATTACAAGCGTTTATCGTCTGTTTGACCAATTTCTCTTCGGGAACAAAGGTTAAACTTTCTAATGAAGAGATAGCCGAAATCATATATATCGAATCAGAATACCCAACGCGCCCCATGGTTCGAATTGAGAATACGCAAAGTATTATTTCTTTAAAAGAACACAAGCAATTATATATAGAAGATATTATTATATAATTTTAAAGGGACTAATCAACAAGCTTGCTTGTTGATTAGTCCCTTTTTATATTTAAGCATTTTAATCTTCGAAATTAAAGCTGACTTTGTTATTTTCATCACGTAATGTATGTAGATAATGTCCAATGTAAAGGGGGATTTTATCACTTGTTATATCTAAAAAATGTTTAATAAAAGGATAATCTTTAGTTGAACTTCCATGTAATACATCTCCCCACCACTCTGTTTCATAGCGCGCGATCATACTTAAATTATAAAGAAGAATATAGTGGTGCATAATTTCATGACTGTAATGAGGCAATCTACTAGTTGAAGGAAAATAAATGCTATCCTCATCCATATGATATGTAAAAGGACCTTTTTCTAAAATAGAAAAGTTTTGTCTAATGCGACAGCGAATGGAACTTGAAGTTATTTCGATTGTATTTGTATCAATAAAGGAGGATAACTTGGCCAAAAATCGACCTTGTGAAAGATGATACGTATCTAATAGATTGCTGGGAAATGTAAAATGATTATCTTGTCTTGATGCTACTTTGACTAGATTTATTTGTTTCGTGTGCATAAAAAACATGGCATTCATTTCTGGAATTGTTTTTAATATAGTATCCATTTGAACTTTATCGCTTGGCCAATGGTGCACTTGAAAAAGATTAGAAGCAAAATATGGAAACAATCCTTTTTGTTGAATTTTCACTTCATCTTGTAAAAACTGATAATCACGTTTCTTTCTTTTTCTAGTTGTAAGTCCATGTGCAAGTAAGGATGTACTAGCTGGATAATCTGGTATTTTAGCTAATAAACAGGCTTTTATAAGATGTGTCATACCATAGAAGTAGAATAATGGTTGCGTTACGATAGGCGATTGTTTTCCTGTTTGATAATAAAGTAATCCATGCTTTATATAATAGAAAAATTGATAGCAATTGTCATAACTCCATTTTTGTGCATTAGTAATAGAATTTTTTTGATAACAGGCATATAAGTATTTTTGAGCTGTTTCAGCTGATTGAATATAGGTTAAAAAGAGTTCACTATTTTTTTTCAATTGGTTTGGTTCCCTTCTGATAAATTATCGCAAGAAACTTTAATTAATTTGGTATGTAAAAAGGTTGAAATTGCTTCTTGTATGTCGTAATGTAAAGAACAATAGAATATTGTTGATTACATTTATATAGCTTATTAGATCTATTTATAGTGTAACCAGTAGAGAAGTTTTCATTATGCACTTATTTTTAGTACTTATTTTATGAGGAGGTTAAGTTATGCGAGAGGACAAGTTTGCAAAAGAAGGATTAACATTTGATGATGTCTTATTAGTACCAGCGAAGTCAGAGGTATTACCGCGTGATGTTTCAATTAAGACTAAACTATCAGATAATATTCAACTCAACATTCCATTAATTAGTGCAGGAATGGATACCGTGACTGAGGCTGCAATGGCAATATCAATGGCACGCCAAGGTGGTATAGGTATTATTCATAAAAATATGTCAATTGAAGAACAAGCGGAACATGTTGATCGTGTTAAACGTTCAGAAAGTGGCGTCATTACAAATCCTTTTTCTTTATTACCAGATAATCAGGTATTTGATGCGGAACACTTAATGGGTAAATTCAGGATTTCAGGTGTACCAATTGTTAATAATGCAGAAGATCAAGTATTGGTTGGAATATTAACAAATCGTGATTTACGCTTTATTGAAGATTACTCCATTAAAATTTCAGATGTAATGACAAGCGATAATCTTGTTACAGCACCAGTAGGGACGACATTGGAAGAAGCAAGTAAAATATTACAAAAACATCGTATTGAAAAACTACCATTGATCGATGATGAAGGTGTATTGAAAGGTTTAATTACCATCAAAGATATCGAAAAGTTAATTGAATTTCCAAACTCAGCAAAGGACCGTAATGGGCGTTTATTAGCGGGTGCTGCGGTTGGTGTTACAGGAGATGCGATGACTCGTATTGATAAACTAGTCGATGCTGGAGTAGATTTGATCGTTATTGATACTGCGCACGGACATTCACAAGGTGTTCTAGATCAAGTGAAAAAAGTACGATCAAAATATCCAGATTTAGATATTATTGCAGGAAACGTTGCAACTGCTGAGGCAACACGTGCTTTAATAGAAGCTGGGGCAAATATAATAAAAGTGGGTATTGGTCCAGGTTCTATTTGTACAACCCGCGTAATTGCAGGCGTTGGTGTACCACAAATTACTGCTGTTTATGATTGTGCAATTGAAGCACGTAAACATAGCATACCTATCATTGCAGATGGTGGTATTAAATATTCTGGAGATATTGTTAAAGCATTAGCAGCTGGAGCGCATGCCGTTATGTTAGGTAGTCTTTTTGCAGGAGTAACAGAGAGTCCAGGACAAACTGAAATATTCCAAGGTCGACGATATAAGGTATACAGAGGAATGGGTTCAGTAGCTGCGATGAAGTCGGGCTCTAAAGATCGTTATTTCCAAGACACAGAAGATGCAAAAAAATTAGTACCAGAAGGCATAGAAGGACGTGTAGCATACAAAGGACCATTATCAGATACAATACATCAATTACTAGGTGGTTTGCGTTCTGGAATGGGTTACTGTGGTACAAAAGATTTAGAAGTATTTCGTAATGAAGCACAGTTTATTCGCATGACAGGTGCAGGGTTACGTGAATCACATCCACATGATGTGCAAATAACGAATGAGTCACCAAACTATTCGTTATAAATAAACGCTATAAATTAGGAATACTACATCCTAATTTATAGCGTTTTTAACTGCTAAACAATACAAGCAGAAAACGTTACTAAAATACCCTATAAAAGTATATTCCACTTTTCGACTTGGTATGCTAAAATAGCGGATATGCATATAAAAAGTGGTGGAGGTAGAAGAGATTGAAACATAGTATAAAAGCATCAGTTTATCTTATATTGGCATTTGTAATATTTATAACATCGTTTGGTATGAACCCAATTGCTGTTCATGCAGCTGAAGTAGAGGTTGAAGCAGAATCTGCTATTTTAGTTGATGCAGAAACAGGACAAATATTGTATGCCAAAAATGCTGATTTAAAGTTGCCACCAGCAAGCATGACAAAAATGATGACAGAGTATTTAGTGTTAGAAGCTATTGGAAATGGTGAAATTAGCTGGGATACAACCACACAAATTAGTGATTATCCGTACAGTATTTCTGCAGATAGTTCTATGTCAGGAATTGGTTTGACACAAGGACAGGACTATACAGTACGTCAATTATATGAAGGAATGTCAATTATTTCTGATAATGCAACAACGATTGCTTTAGCGGAATTAATTGCTGGTTCAGAAGGCGAATTTGTTCAAATGATGAATGATAAAGCAGAAGAAATGGGTCTTCCTGAATATCAATTCGTTAATTCAACAGGTTTATCGAACGTTGATTTGGGTGATAACCATCCAGAAGGTACAGATCCAAATGCTGATAATTTAATGTCTGCACGTTCTGCAGCATTATTAGCCTATTATTTGGTTAACGATTATCCAGAAGCATTGGAGTTTTCTAGTACATTGATGTCTGAATTAGATGATCAACCATTAGAAAATTTAAACTGGATGCTTCCTTGGGATAATGTAAACTTTGATCAATATGCATTTGAAGGAATTGACGGTTTAAAAACAGGATACACGACGGAAGCTGGTTACTGTTTCACTGCAACAGCGGAAGTAGACGGTCGTCGCCTTATTTCAGTTGTAATGAAAACAGATGATAAAGGTGCACGTTTTGAAGAAACGAAAAAATTAATGGAATATGGTTATAACCAGTTTGAAAAGCAAGAACTTTATCCTGCAGGTTATCAAATTGAAGATGAATCTACTTTACCTGTAGCAAAAGGAAAAGAAGATTCAGTAGAAATAGAAGCAAGTGAAACCATGATCGCAACAGTATTAAATGGTGAAGAAGAATCTTTTATGGTCCAATATCATTTGGATGAAAATAAACTCAATGAAGATGGCGAACTTGTAGCACCAATTGAAAAAGGTGAAAAAGTCGGAGAAATGGAACTTGTTTATAATGGTGGTACCGATTACGGCTATATTTTTGGTGGTGCACAAGTACAAGTTGTCGATCTTGTAGCCACGGATGCTGTAGAGAAGGCAAATTGGTTTATGCTTACACTTGGTGCTGTAGGGGATTTCTTTAGTGGAATATTCTCATCAGTTGCCGATACGGTAAAAGGATGGTTTGCTTAATATAGAATCATAAAAACCTCAACATGGCGATAGGTATGTTGAGGTTTTTTATTTTAATGGTGCTTGCACTAGGCTATGGTATTGTTATACAATGTTGAATAATAGTTTAAATTGTTAATTACTTGATTTTTAAGATAAATAGGGGGATATTTTTCATGACAAATTTAGGAACAGATCGTGTTAAAAGAGGAATGGCTGAGATGCAAAAAGGTGGCGTCATTATGGATGTTATCAATGCAGAACAAGCTAAAATAGCCGAAGAGGCAGGAGCTGTTGCGGTTATGGCTCTTGAACGTGTTCCATCGGATATCCGTGCTGCAGGTGGCGTTGCAAGAATGGCTGACTTAACAATAGTTGAAGAAGTAATGAACGCTGTGTCCATTCCAGTTATGGCAAAAGCACGTATCGGCCATATTGTTGAAGCGCGTGTTTTAGAATCAATGGGTGTCGATTACCTAGACGAAAGTGAAGTATTAACACCAGCAGATGAAGTGTATCATTTAAATAAAAAAGAATATACTGTACCATTTGTATGTGGTTGTCGTGATTTAGGTGAAGCTGCACGTCGTATTGGCGAAGGTGCATCCATGTTACGTACAAAGGGTGAGCCGGGAACTGGAAATATTGTTGAAGCAGTTCGTCATATGCGTGAAGTACAAGGACAAGTTCGTAAATTAATCAGTATGTCATATGATGAGATTATGACATTTGCTAAAGAATTAGGTGCACCTTACGAAGTATTAATTAGTATTAAAGAAAATGGACGCTTACCTGTAGTTAATTTTGCAGCGGGCGGTATCGCAACTCCAGCTGATGCGGCATTAATGATGGAGCTTGGAGCTGATGGTGTTTTTGTAGGTTCTGGTATTTTTAAATCTGATAATCCTGCAAAATTTGCAAAAGCTATTGTTGAAGCTACAACACATTATCAAGATTATAAGTTGATTGCAAAAGTTTCACAAGGCTTAGGAACTGCAATGAAAGGTATTGAAATTAGCACAATTGCACCAGAACAACGTATGCAAGAACGTGGCTGGTAAGGTTTAAAGGAGATAGATCACATGATGACTAAAATAGGTGTTTTGGGTTTACAAGGTGCCGTTCGAGAACACGTTCGGTCAATAGAATCAAGTGGTGCTGAAGCTCTTGTTGTAAAGAAAAAAGAACAATTAGAAGAAATAGATGGTCTGATTTTACCTGGTGGCGAGAGTACGACAATGCGTCGGTTAATTGATCAATATGAATTCTTAGAGCCTTTACAGCATTTTGGTAAACAGGGAAAACCAATTTTTGGAACGTGTGCAGGTTTGATTTTGTTAGCAACAGAGATTGTTGGGCAAAGTAATGGGCACCTAGAATTGATGGATATGAAAGTAGAACGTAATGCATTTGGAAGGCAAAAGGAATCGTTTGAGGCAAAATTAGAAATTAATCATGTTGCAACAGATTTTGATGCTGTCTTTATTCGAGCGCCATTTATTGTAGAAGTTGGTAAACAGGTTGAAATATTAGCAACACACAACAATGCAATTGTAGCTGCGAGAGAAGGCCATTATTTATGTAGTGCCTTTCACCCAGAGTTAACCGACGATGATCGTTTAACAGATTACTTTGTTAAAATGGTTGAACAAGCTAAAAAAGACCTTGCATCATAAATTATTTTTCGCTATGCTAAAAATAAATTCACTACTATAACTGAACACAATGAGAGGAATTAGTAACAGACCTTTCTTTCTATTAGAGAGCTGATGGTTGGTGCAAATCAGTGAAAGAGAACTGTGAATCCATCCTTGAGTTGGCATGTGAAATGTAAGTAAAACATGTCCGGCTAACATGCTTAGCCGTTATTGTAAAAGAAGCCGGAAGAGGAATCTCTCTTCAATCAGGGTGGTATCGCGGGAAAGACTCTCGTCCCTAATGTTTTATTAGGGATGGGAGTCTTTTTTGTTTGAGTTAAATTAATAATATTGGAGGATAAAATTATGTTAGATTTGAAATATTTACGTACACATTTTGATGAGGTAAAAGAGAAGTTACAACATCGTGGAGAAGATTTATCCGAATTTGATACATTTGAAGATTTAGATCAACGTAGAAGAGAATTAATTGCTGAAACAGAAGAGCTAAAAGCAAAACGAAATGATGTTTCTAAACAAATTTCTGCTTTGAAAAAAGAAAAAAAGAATGCAGATGATATGATTGTAGAAATGCGTGAGGTTGGAGAGCGTATTAAGCTAATTGATACGGAACTTAATGAAGTAGAGGAAAAGTTAGAAACGCTATTGTTATCTATACCAAATATTCCTCATGAAACAACACCTATTGGGGAAACAGAAGATGATAACGTAGAGGTTCGTAAATGGGGCGAAGTAAAGCGCACTGATTTTGAACAAAGACCACACTGGGAGCTTGGGCCAGAATTAGGCATGTTAGACTTTGAACGCGCTGGTAAAGTGACAGGAAGCCGATTTGTCTTTTACAAAGGATTAGGAGCACGTTTAGAACGTGCATTACTTAATTTTATGATGGACTTACATGCAGACGAGCATGAATATGAAGAAATGTTGCCTCCATATATTGTTAATCGGACAAGTATGACGGGGACTGGTCAATTACCGAAATTTGAAGAAGATGCCTTCAAAGTTCAAGATTGGGACTATTTTTTAGTTCCAACGGCAGAAGTACCTGTAACAAACTATTACCGTGATGATATTTTAAAAGTGGATGACCTGCCACAAAAATTTGTTGCGTTCAGTGCATCTTTCCGTTCTGAAGCAGGTTCTGCTGGTAGAGATACACGTGGTTTGATCCGTCAACACCAATTTAATAAAGTAGAACTAGTTCAATTTGTGAAACCAGAAGATTCTTATCAAGCGTTAGAAGATTTAACAGGACATGCGGAAAAGGTATTACAACTATTAAAATTACCTTATCGTGTCTTAAGTATGTGTACGGCTGACTTAGGCTTCACTGCCGCAAAGAAATATGATATCGAAGTCTGGATGCCAAGTAACGATACGTACCGTGAAATCTCTTCTTGTTCAAATTTTGAAGCATTTCAAGCTCGTCGTGCAGGTATCCGGTTCCGTCGTGAAGAAAAGGCTAAACCAGAATTTGTTCATACACTAAATGGTTCAGGCTTAGCTATTGGTAGAACAGTAGCTGCCATTATTGAAAACTACCAAAAAGCAGATGGCACAATTGAGGTTCCAGAAGTGTTACAAGCTTATATGGGTGGTAAGAAAGTTATTAATTAAAAAGCTGTCTACTAACAACAATTGTTTTTTAAAAAATAAATGTATTAAATATATTGACATGTGCTAAATAAACTGATATTATAAGTTTTGTCGTCAGTTTCGGAGGATTACCCAAGTCTGGCTGAAGGGATTGGTCTTGAAAACCAACAGGGGCTTCGCGGCTCGCGGGGGTTCGAATCCCTCATCCTCCTCCATTTTTTATTTTAATACATAAGAACAAATAGCTAAAAACGGTTTAACTTATTAAATTAAGTTAAACCGTTTTTTTGTATTTTATTATTAAGATAGATTAAATAGGACCTCCTAAAATTGGGGGTCCTATTTTTTGTATTATATCAATTGATAGCTATAAGAGAGTCTTTTAACAAAAGTAAAAAAATGAAAAATGCGTAAAATGGTCAAGATTTTAGCTTACCATGTCATTTACAAAAAGTAAATATTGTAAATGAAAAATTTACAAGTAATTTATTCTATCTTTACGATTGTTTGCTAACATAAGGCTTGTAAGAATAAGTTGGCAGATGGAGGGATAGCGTCATGGATATACATTTAGATCAATTGACAATGCAATTTGATAATATTACTGCTGTTAATCAATTAACAACTACTATAAAAGATGGTGAGCTTGTTTCCCTATTAGGTCCAAGCGGTTGCGGAAAAAGTACAACCTTAATGCTGTTATCAGGCTTATATAAACCTACTAAGGGAGATATCTATTTTGGTGAGAAAAAAGTAACTACCATTGATGCCGAAAAAAGAGAGATCGGAATGGTTTTTCAAAATTATGCATTATATCCTCATTTATCCGTATTTAAGAATATTATGTTTCCATTAAAAATGCAAAAAGTAGAAAAAAAAGAAGCGCAAAAAAGAGTAATTGAAATGGCAAAGCTTGTTCAAATTGATCATTTACTTGATCGTAAACCAGCTCAATTATCAGGCGGTCAGCAGCAGCGGGTTGCAATTGCTCGTGCGTTAGTAAAAAAACCAAAACTATTGTTATTAGATGAACCATTATCCAACTTAGATGCACGTTTACGATTAGAGATGCGTGAAGAGATTCGCCGTATTCAACAAGAAGTTGGCATTACAGCGATTTTTGTTACACATGATCAAGAGGAAGCATTAAGCATATCTGATCGAGTAATGTTAATGAGCAATGGTATTTTACAACAGGACAGTCCACCACAAGAGATGTACAGTAAACCAAGGAATGCATTTATTGCAAGTTTTTTAGGGAACCCACCTATTAATTTTATCCAATTAGAAAAACAAGATAATAATATCTATAAAATAAAAGAAACCAATCAAAGTATTACGATACCTATAGTTACTAATCAAGATAATATTAAAATTGGTTTACGACCTGAAAATTTATACGTTACTTCCTTAGATAACGCAATGATAACAGGAGAAGTTATTCATCTTGAAACAATAGGAAGAGATACACTAATACGCATTCAGGTAGGTAATAGTACTATTAGGGCTCTAGTAGACCCTAAAATTACGTTAACGGTTGGTGATAGTTGTAATCTAGCAATTGATGTTAACCATATTCATTACTTTGATAATAATACTGGAGAAAGAATAAGAGGAGGTTACGCTGATGACACTTCGACCCAACTGGAAAAGCACATGTAAAGCGATCCTTTACTTATTACCTGCATTGCTAATCTTGATTACATTCAATATTTATCCGATTATTAAATCATTTTTAATGAGTTTTTATACAGATTACGATTATTTTAATAATGTTGTACATGCGCGAGGGTTAACAAATTTTATAACACTATTTAATGATCAGAATTTCATTAAGGCTCTATCAAATACACTTATATTTGTTGTGGGTGTTGTTCCTATTTCAATAATATTGTCTTTACTAATTGCATTATTGCTGAATAGTAAAATAAAATTTCTGGGCTTTTTCCGAACGATATATTTCTTGCCATTTGTTACGTCTGTTGTTGCGGTAGCAATTGTTTGGGGATGGATTTTCCACTCTGATTATGGCTTACTTAATTATTTTCTAGGTTGGTTTGGAGTTGATCCAATTAAATGGATTACAGATCCAAATTTTGCAATGCTGGCGCTTATCATTTTAAGTATATGGAAAGGATTGGGTTTTAATATCATTATATTTCTGGCCGGTTTACAAAACATTAATCAGCAATATTATTTAGCAGCAAAGGTTGATGGTGCATCGGCATGGAATCGATTTAAAACAGTTACTTTACCATTGTTATCACCGACGATGTTTTTTATATCAATCATATCCATTATAAATGCATTTAAAGTATTTGATGAGATATTTGCCTTGTTCAATGGACGTCCAGGCCCAGCAAATAGTACGCTAACTGTTGTTTATTATGTTTATCAAAAATTTTATGAGGAGTGGCAATTTGGTCTTGCTTCAGCAGCAGCGTTTGTTTTATTTATTTTTGTATTTATATTTACATTAATACAATTAATCATCGGTAAAAAATTCGTGCATTATCAGTAGAGGAGGAGTGAATTATGACAAAAGCAGCTTTATCTAAAACAACGATATATATTTTACTCTCTATTGGCTCCATTTTAATGTTGCTACCTTTCGTATGGATGATTAGTACATCCTTAAAAGCGCCTAATGAGGTCATGGCAATGCCTCCAGTTTGGATACCATCTGAAATAAATTGGACTAACTTCACAGAAGCATTGAAAGTTGCCCCATTTGATCGGTACTTTTTAAATAGTGTTATCGTAACTATTTTAAGTACAGTTGGAGAATTAATTACGACTATTTTAGCGGCATATGCTTTTTCACGTATTCAGTTTTTTGGTAAGCATGTCATATTTGCGGTGTTACTTGGCACAATGATGGTACCTGGAGAGGTATTGTTAATCCCTAACTTTGTGACCTTATCTAATTTAGGCTGGATAGATACATATAAAGCATTAGTTGTACCCTGGACTGCGAGTGTTTTTGCAATCTTTTTATTACGCCAATTCTTTTTGGGTATCCCCAAAGAATTATCTTACGCAGCACAAGTAGATGGTTGTAGCGAATTTAAGTTCTTATGGTATGTGATGGTACCACTTGCCAAGCCGGCTTTAATTACAGTTGCTTTATTAAAAGTAATCAATAGCTGGAATGCATTTTTGTGGCCATTGATTGTTACCAATACACAAGAGCTAAGAACGTTACCTGTCGGTTTGTCGGCTTTTACAACAGAAGCTGGCGTAAAGTATGAGTTATTAATGGCTGCATCCTCAATGGTAGTCCTACCAATGATTATTTTATTTTTTATTATGCAGAAGTATATTGTTGCTGGTGTAGCAAGGTCGGGTTTAAAAGGTTAGTTAAATTACTTTTTAGGGGGTGATCGTGACACAACTATCCGGATGAATAATTTAGTGATATTGTTGTCTGCTCCACGAAACTAATAAAAAATTTAGGGGGAAATAAAATGAAAAAAGGATTTATTTGGAGTGTACTTAGCATATTATTTTTATTACTGTTAGTTGCGTGTGGAGATAGTGAAGATACGGAAAATAGTGAAGCAGCTTCTGCCACTGCGAGTGATACGGAAACAGAAGAGTCAACGGAACCAATTGAAATTGACTTTTGGCATGCAATGAGTGGTCCTCATGAAGAAGCTATTATGGAGTATGTTGAGCAATTTAATAGTGAACATGAGAATATTACCGTTACACCAGTAAACCAAGGAAGCTATGATGATTTAGAACAAAAGATTATGGCAGCTGCTAAAGCACAGACATTACCAACAATTGCACAAGCGGTAACAAATGTCGTACCTGAATATACTGCGAATAATTTTATTACATCACTTAATGATTTTATTGAAGATCCTGAAATTGGTCTTTCAGATGAAGAATTTAATGATTATGTAGACGTATTTAAAGAATCTAGTTCTTGGGACGGTACTTATTATAGCCTACCATTTAGTAAAAGCACACGCATACTATTTTATAATAAGGAATTGTTAGAGGAGAATGGGTTAGAAGTACCTGAAACATGGGAAGATATCAGAACTATTTCTGAAGTACTAACAGGTGATGGTGTTGTCGGAATGGGATTTGAAAATTCATATGAATCTGAATTTCAAGCTATTTTGAAACAATTAGGTGGTACGTATATTGACGAAGCAACAAGTGAAGCAACTTTTGCATCTGATGAAGGTATTGAAGCAATGACATTAATTAAAGAAATGATTGATGACGGAATTGCTCGTACAGCTGGAGAAGATGACTATATGTCTAATCCATTTAGTCGTGGAGATGTAGCAATGTATATTGGTTCTTCTGCCGGGATTCCACATGTAGCAGAAGCAGCTGATGGAAATATTGAATGGTCAACTACCACAATGCCAACATTAGACGGTGAAGCAGCTACAACATTTGCTGGTAATGATATCGTTATGTTTAGTCAATCAGATGATGCGGAACAAAAAGCAGCGTGGGAATTCATGAAATATTTAACAAGTCCAGAAGTAACTGCTGATTGGTCAATGAAATCTGGATATTTACCAGTTCGTTATTCCGCGCAAGAGTTAGATAATTATCAAGCATTTGTAGCAGAAAATCCAGCATATGAAGCTGGAACAGCTCAATTTGATGCAGGTTTCTTTATTGCACGTATAGAGGGTGGAGATGCGGTAAGAAATATTGTATTAGAAGAATTAGAATATATCTTATTAGACGATAAAACTGTAGAAGAAGGTTTAACTGATGCACAAGAACGTGCAAATCAAGAATTAAATTAATTAGAAGGAAGGCTGGGGTTATGCTCCCGCCTTCTTATTTATAGATTAGAAAAATGGAGGAAATGAAATGAGTAAAACAACAATTACATTTTGGAGTGGTTTGCAAACAATAGGTGGTAATATTGCTGAAATTCGGTATGGAAATGCTCGGGTTATTTTTGATTTTGGTTTAGTTTATAATCCTAGTACTTCTTTTGTTCATAAAGCCACAGGTCGAAGTGATCGTTATGTATTAGATTTACTAAAGATTGGTGCAATTCCTGCAATAGATGGGATTTACGCTAGAGAAGATTTAAAAGATAACGTATTTAATTTTAAAAAACCAATTGCCTATGAAGATTTTAAAATGAATACTGGTATATTTATTTCCCACTTACATTTAGATCATATGGGCGTGATAGATACCGTAGCCTCTACTATTCCCATTTATATGTCTAATGGATCGAAACAATTGTATCAAGTTCTTAATAAGATAAATGAGGGACTGATGAGAGAACGCGATGTAACAGGAATTAATTATCAAGATTCAATTAAAATAGGAGATATTATAGTAACACCTTTTCAAACAGACCATGATATATACGGTTCAATGGCTATGTTGATTAGCACGCCAGACCTTAAAGTGGTATATTCTGGTGATATTCGTATGCATGGACAGCATCCAGAATACAATAAAGCATGGTTAGAAAAGCTGTTGGATATTAATATTGATTTATTATTAATGGAAGGAACAGCCTTTCATCCTAATCTTACTGAAAAAACAAAAATACCTTTAGTAGAGACAGAAACAGAGATAGCTCAAGTAATAAAGAGAGAAATTATCAACCATAATCGATTAGTTTTGTTTAATATTTATCATCGTAATATTGATCGACTCAATAATTTTATCAAAACTGGTAAACAGTGTGAAAGAACGATTGTACTAGAGCTGAAAACGGCCTATATTGCTGATCAATTTGCTGAAGTAACAGATTTTGCGATTTTTGTACCGAATGATAGTAAGGAGTCTGATTGGAACCAAAATATTCTCGAAAAATATCCACGCGTTACAATTGAACAAATCAATGCAACACCTAACAAATACCTCTTACAAAACAGTTTTGATAATATAGCTGATTTACTAGATTTAGATGTGTCAGGTAGTATTTATTTGCATTCCAATGGCATGCCCTTGGGTGAATTTGATCCAAACTATCAAATTCTTCTATCATTTTTAAAACAATTCCAAATAGAATATAAATCGTTTAATGTATCCGGGCATGCAACACAAGAAGATATATTACAATTAATTGAAGATATAAAACCGAAGTTACTGGTTCCTTGGCATAGTCATTATCCAGAACTGATGAAACCACTAGATCCAAATCAAGCTGTTTTCTTACCAAGAAAAAACAAAAAATATTTCTTTGATAATGGTCAGTTAATAGAAGTTTAAAAACAAACATATACTGTTTTATTTGAAATTTAAAAGACAATCTACGTTTTTTTAACTATACTAGAGAGAAAGAATTAACGATGGAGGTATAGTATGTTCAATAAAATAGCGTTTATTGGTGCAGGCTCAATGGCAGAAGCACTTGTTGCAGGGATCATAAAATCCAAGGTGTTAGAGTCAACGCAAATTGTGGTTACAAATAGGTCAAATGAGTTACGGCTAAAAGACTTATCAAATCTGTATAATGTTTTAACAACACAAGATACAAAAGTAGCCGTAGAAAGTGCTGATGCTATTTTTTTAGCAATGAAACCAAAGGATGTTTCAAAGGCATTAGCTGAAATTAAACCATTTTTATCAGATGAGCAAGTTATTATTTCAGTTCTAGCTGGGACATCGACTCAACTTATTACGGAAAAACTCGGCTTAAATCTATCGGTAATTCGTGCAATGCCAAATACTTCAGCAACAATTGGTTATGGCGCAACGGCATTGACTGGTGGCTCATTTGTTAGACAAGAACAACTTGATCTAGCAACAGAACTATTTGAGACGGTAGGAACGGTAACTATTATTGATGATGAGGATAAGATGCATGTAGTTACAGCAATTTCAGGAAGTGGACCTGCTTATTTTTACTATATTGTTGAGGCAATGGAAAAAGCAGCACAAGATGGAGGACTTGATCAACAGCATGCAAAAGAATTAATTCACCAGACTATCTTAGGGGTTGCCCATATGTTAGAACAAACGGATGAAAGTCCTGCAACCTTGCGTCAACGAATTACTAGTCCTGGTGGTACAACAGAAAGCGGACTAAAAGCATTAGATAAGCATGAGGTAAATAAGGCCTTTGAAGCGGCAGTTAAAGAAGCGACACAACGATCAGAAGAATTGGGTAAAAATAAATAAAAGCGGCTATCTTCAGATAGCCGCTTTTATTTATTTGGTTGATCGTGTTTCCCATTTTCGAGATTGTTGAATAAAGTGTCCAACCTTGTTCAATACGGATTCAACAGCACTTTGGTCATTTACCAAATCGTAGTCAGCGATGTTAATCCGAAGAATTGGGCAAGAATTAAAACTATTAATCCACTTTTCATAACGCTCATGCATTTCTTTCCAATAACTAAGTGGCGTTTGTTGTTCCATTGGTCGGCCACGCTTCTTAATGCGACCAACCACGTCATCAAATGAGCCCTCTAGATAAATTAATAAGTCTGGATGTGGAAAATAAGGTGTCATTACCATTGATTCAAATAAACTACTGTAAGTTTCGTAATCTACGGGAGTCATTGTCCCTTTATCATAGTGCATTTTAGCAAAAATGCCAGTGTCTTCATAGATAGAACGATCCTGAATGAATCCACCACCATATTCAAAAATACGCTTTTGTTTCTTAAATCGTTCTGCCAAAAAGTAGATTTGCAGATGGAAACTCCAACGCTCAAAGTCAGCATAAAACTTGTCTAGATATGGATTTGTATCTACCTTCTCTAAAGAGGTACGAAAGTCCAGTGAATTGGCTAATGCATTTGTCATTGTCGACTTACCGACACCAACTGTTCCGGCAATTGTGATAACACTGTCATGTGGGATCTGATATTTTTCGCGTAAATTCATCGGATAATTTCTCCTTTTTGTAATTGCTGTTTAATCTGATCAAGAATAAAGTTCAAATCATCTTGTTGTTTAATAAAGTCAAGCTCGTCACCATTAATACGAATGACAGGAATATCAGGATGTTGTTTTTCGAAGTCATCCATAAATGTTTGATAGTCTTCTTTCAATTGTTGCAAATAAGAAGCTTGAATATTCATTTCAACTTCGCGACCACGCATGGCAATACGAGATAAAAGTGTATCAAGACTTGCATCAAGATAAATCATCATGTTAGGCTTTGGCATGTCAGAAGTTAAAATGTGATAGATTTGTTGATATTTTTCGAACTGTCTATGTTGTAAGGTACGTTTAGCGAAAATCATATTTTTAGAGATATGATAATCAGCAATCACTGCCTTTTTTAATCCAAGATAATGGCTATCGATGTCTTCTAATTGCTTATAACGATTGCATAGAAAGAACATTTCTGTTTGGAAACTCCACTCATCTATATCATCATAGAATTTACCTAAGAACGGATTTTCTTCAACTATTTCTTTTAATAAATGTAGTTGAAAGTGGTTTGCTACTTTTTTTGATAAAGAGGTCTTACCAACTCCAATTGGTCCTTCCACTGCTATAAAGGGTATTTCTGGCATACTAGTTCCTCCTAAACAATAACGTGTTACCTTCGTTAGCGTAACAAAATTGACAAAGACTATTCTATCACATTTAGTAGCGAAGTGGACACTCTAAATCTCTCAGGTGAAAGGATTCTGTTAATATACTTACCTATTTAGCTAGTGTGCCTGCTTTGTTAATATATGTATATTAATGTGTCTACAAATAAAAAAATAACGTAATTTTTAAAAATAGTAATGTTTCTAACCATGCAATTAAGTATGGAGTGTTCTATACTATGTAAGAGACATATAAAAAAGGTTATATTTTAGTTCTCCCGTTTCGGAAAGGTGGTAGCAAGATGTTTAAAGATATTTCAATTGATGAATTACTCTCGTTAAAAAATATAGGTCAGCTTACAGTAATAGATGTACGTTCTCCTTCTGAATTTAAGGATGCTACTATTCCTGGTAGTATCAATATACCTTTATTTGATGATAAAGAAAGAGCTGAGGTAGGAACGCTTTATAAGCAAGTGAGTAAAGAAGCAGCCAAAGAAAGAGGGCTTGAAATTGCTTCAAGTAAATTACCAATCTTTGTGAAGGCGTTTAACAATGTCAAAGGAGATAAAGCGGTTTTCTGTTGGCGGGGTGGAATGCGTAGTAAAACGACAGCAACTGTTCTTGATCTAATGGGAATTAATGTGTTTCGATTGGACGGAGGCTATCGTAACTATCGTAATTTGATAGTAGATACATTAGGTGCATTAGAAGTTAACCCAGAAGCAGTTGTGTTAAATGGCTATACGGGATCAGGAAAAACTACGATACTACATCGTTTACAAGAGCTCGACTACCCCGTTATAGATTTAGAAGGATTAGCAAATCATCGCGGCTCTATTTTTGGTCAAATTGGTTTAAAGCCTCATAACCAAAAAACATTTGATGCATTGTTTATCGAAAGTATCCAGCGCTTGCAGGATTCGCCATATGTTCTATTTGAAGGAGAAAGTAAACGAATTGGAAAAGTAATGCTTCCTGATTTTCTGATGGAGAAAAAAAATCAAGGCACACAATTGTTTATTGAGATACCAATCGAGGAAAGGGTTAATAATATTCTGGAAGATTATCAACCATGGGATCATGAGCAAGAATGTATAGATTCTTTTGCTAGAATAAAAAAGCGAATTCATACACCGATTGCTAATGAAATTGAATCTGATTTAAATACAGGAGAGTACTTTCATGCAGTACGGTTGCTACTCGAGTATTATTATGATCCGTTGTATGATCACTCTGCAGATCAATTTACTGAAGGTGAAAAAACCATTATTAAAGCGGAAACTGTAGATGAAGCGGTTGTGTTGTTAAAAGATTATTTAGCTAAAAGGTATAATGAAAAAGTCATATAAGATTTAAGTCAAATTTATATTGTTCGGTTCTTTGCAATTTTTGTATGATTCTGTATAATGAAAAAGCGTCATGTTTTAGTATGAACATGACTAACGGCTCCATAGCTCAGGGGATAGAGCATTGGTTTCCTAAACCATGTGTCGTAGGTTCGAATCCTACTGGGGCCATACGTTAAAAGTTATATATAGCAAGGGATGTAGCATTTAATCCCTTGCTGTTTTTTTATTTAAGTATCAACTTGCTAACCGATTGCAAAGCCTTAAAATCAAACTAGCTATATAAAATTGTAGATGTAACAACAATGTTTTATTGTTTATCCCATTATATAAAATAATACGGGGCCCACCATAATAAAGGGAACAAGACAAATGATAGCAATTCCACCTAATCTATTTCCATCTTTAAATACCATGAGACTGTAATTGATACAATATATAATAATATATAGTGCAACAATTGTTAGGACTGTTATAATCATACTAATCCCTCACTTCGTTTAATTTCGAGTCTTTTAACATCTTTCCAAACTCAAGACGTTTTAGTTTATAATTTATTGTGATAGAAGCATTAGGATAAATTACTTTGTTCCAATCCGCTTCCTCATAAGCTGGGATATCTTTAAAGTATCTTCGAATGTAAATAGACCAGTAAAAAGGATCTGATCCATACTCTTCTTGACTTTTTTTTACAAGTTTAGTGGTTTTCTCTTCAATGCTTTGTTCAATGGATTCACGTAGTTTTTGATTATATTTATTGTTTTGCGCATAATCTACTAGGCTGGGAATGGCAATGATTTCAATTTCAAATGGAATCGTAACATCAATTTTTGCATGGTTATTTTTTTTATCATAGCTAACATTGACTAGAGGTACTGACTTTTGGGAGTAATTGGCTGAAACTTGATACTCAGGTTTAATAGGATCCGGATAAGTTGCTAGTAATTCCTCCATTTCGATTGTTTTATCCAGTATGTTACATATCCGCGTATCTTGGCCATCTAAGATATCAATCATTTGTCCTTCCTTGAACACGGCAGAACCCATAAACTGCGTTTTGCTTCCTCCTTGTTGTGGAACTTGACCTGCAATGTATTCATCTTCACTTCCTGATTCTTTCGGTTCAGAAATTTCTGTTGTTGCATAAATTGCTAAGAATAAATCAGCATCTCCTTCTGTTATTTGAAAAAAACGATGAAGATTTGCATCAGGTATAATGCCGGTTTGTGATGCGCGATTAAGCATATATTGATAATACTTATGTGGTCGTGTTTCTGTTTTTGGCTCGTTATTATTTAAAAAGTCACTGGCGTTTTCTTTTGAAACAATTAATTGGACACTTCTTCTTATTTGTGGCGTTCGCGCTGCAGTCTGGATCACACGAATGAAATCCTTAGAACGTGCTAATTCTTCTGAAATAATAATTACTTTGGTTTGATCTAATGTAATTTTTTTAGTGATAAAAGAATTTGCGGTATTTGTTGCAGTAATAATATCACTTCCAGTAATAGTAACTGTTTCTTGAGGTTCCTCATCAGAACCTGCAGATAACGTTGCGCCAACTTCAGGGTTTGCAAGTTGAAAAGTAAAAGAAAATGTTCCTGTCTCCTCTCCTTTGTCAATACCAACAGCAATAACATAGGATTGTTGCTCGAGTTCTATTCTGTCGTAACAACCTGTTAATATAAGTAATAGTAGGAAAATAACAGGTATATAACCATAATGTTTTATCATTTTTTTAACGCTCCTCTCGATAATGCTACAATCCATAAAATTACAGGGAATAGGACAAAAAGAGGAGTTACATAATTTAATAGCATATCACGAAATAATAATTCGTTTATAACCGAATTATCAGGTACCATTCCTATGATAAGTGTAATAAAACTGAATGGCAGTATGAGAGGTTCAAATTCAGAAATATTAAACACTGCTCCAAAGATCCAAGTGATTAAATAGATATAGATAATAAATCGAAGAAATCCTGCTAATAACCAAAACACCATAAAAAAGGTTTCTATATTTGCAAAATACTCTCCTAATTGCACATATTGTGTAATATCATGAAAAGGAAAAGAAGCCTTTTCTATTGAATTGTAATCAAACACTGTTGCATAAACAAAGAAAAAAAATGTAATTTCAATTATCACAAATATAACGCCGAATAATGTTCCGATTCTAAATTGTTTTGTATCTTTAAAGGAGGTGTAGGCAATCGTTAATAAAAAAAACTCAGAAAAAATCGATCCTTTTAGCGCACCCTCTTTTAGTATTGTTGATAGACCTGAACCGAAAATAGGAAAGATACGTTGCCAAACGATTTCAACTGAAATTAATAAGGCTAGCAGCAGAGCCGACAACTTAATGAAAAGAAAGCTTGTTTTCACTGTAAATCCAATTACTTCTAATCCTTTTTTTGCTCCGAAAAAAACAACACATAAGAATAAGAAAAAAAGAACGGTTGTTGGAGAAGCTGGAAAGTATAATAGCTTAATTTGTTCAACATAACTACGACTGTCTAAGCACATTAATAAGAAAGAACTCAAAAAAATTAAAAAACCTAGTGTTTTGCCAAGCTTAGAGCCAATAAGACTTTCTATTAACTCCATTAGATTTTTATTTTGTGCTTTTTTTAATAGATAAATCAGGAGAAAGAAGGAAGGTAAAATCACAAGGAATGAAATAATAGGAATAAGCCAAAAGGCATTTTGTGCTTTTTGTGCAAAAAGTGTTGGTGTTGTATCGGTTACTTTCATTCCAATAAACAATCCAATCATGGTAAACATTTCGCTTGCTTTTAATGTTTTTTGATCATGCATCTTCTTTCTGCCTCCTGCCTTATTTCCTTTGCTTCTTGTGTAAATCTTTTGGTTTTATATGAGATGGTCGCCAAATCTCCGCCCGCAGCGCTTTACGAAACATCGTGTCACCTGAGGATTTATAGTATGGAGCTAATGGTGCGAAGAAAGGAACGCCAAACGATTTAAGTGATGCTGCATACATAAACCAGAGAAGAAAAACACCTACTAGGCTTAACATTCCTAAAAAAGCAGCTGACAATATAAAGATGAATCGAGAAATACGAACGGTGTAGTTTAAACTAGTATCCGCTATTACAAATGATGTTAATCCTGATAATGCTGCAACAATTACAATAATAGGGCTAATGATATTTGCTTCTACAGCAGCTTGCCCTAAGATTAAGGCGCCGACAATTCCAATTGTGGGACCTAGAGGGTTAGGAATTCGAATTCCAGCTTCTCGGATCAATTCGAAAGCAAATTCCATGAGTAAGATTTCAACAATCAAAGGAAAAGGTACATATTCTCTAGCAGCGGTAATAGCAAAAAGTAAATCAGGTGGTATCATCTCGCTATGGAAGTTAGCTAGTGATACGTAAGCTGCGGATATCATTGTTGTTATATAGAAACTAAAAAAACGTATGGCTCGGGTGAAGTTACCAAATATAAACCGAGAGTAGCGATCTTCTGGACTGTGGAACAAATCCCAAAAGGTAACAGGTAAAATTAAACAGGCTGCTGAATTATCCATTAGCAAAATAATGTGTCCATCTTCTAAGTAAGCACCTGCGTTATCTGGTCGTTCGGTATATAAAATGCTTGGAAAAATAGAATAAGGTCTTTCTTCAATGTATTGTTCTAATAATTCAACATTTCGAACTGTATCAACCTCGATACTTTCTATTCTTTCTCTTACATTTTTTAAAATTTCATCATTTACAATATCAGAAACATAAACTAAGACGACACTTTGTTTGGAACGAGTCCCCACACTTGACTGTTCCGTAATCAACTGTTTATCACGAATCTGTTTTCGTACAAGTGATATATTAACGAAGAGAGATTCAGTGAAAGCTTCTTTTGGCCCTCTAATCACACTTTCATTTGCAGGTTGACTGATCGCGCGGTGTTTGAAATCAGATACCTCCATGGAGTAGCCAATAGAATCCCCTTCCATAAGGAGAACGATTTTGCCATTATTAATGTCATCTGTTGCCTGTTCGAAATCAGTGATTTCAATTAAATCTCTTGTATTAATAATTTTTGAAAGCTTGTCACCTTCACCCTCATGTATCGGTTTAATAATGAACTCTTCTATTTTGTCACTATTTACAATCGAAGCATAAAAGAATAAATAAATCTTTTTTTTATTATAATCGGCTACCAGTTGTTTATAAGAGAAATCTTTATTAATGCCATATGAGAATAGTTGTTTCAACCTTTCTGCATTATCTTTCGCATCTTCTTGTAGTTTTTCTTTTTTCTCGTACATTTGTTTAATCGCCTTTTTGCCTTTTTGTAAACGTGACATATAGTCACCTCCCCACTATTTATTCGCTTAGTGTTTGTGATGTTGCCCATTTTATGCAAATAAAAAAAGCATGGAGAATGTTCTCCATGCTTTCGTATTATTAATTTCTTTATTTATTATGCTTCTTTCATTGCTTCTAATTCAATTGAGAATTTGATATCTTTTCCAATAAGAACGCCACCTGTTTCTAATGCAGCATTATATGTTAAACCATATGCTTCACGGTTAAGTGTTCCTTCAGCATTGAAACCAAATACTTGGTTGCCCCATGGATCTTGACCCTGTCCTTCAAACACAACTTTAAATGTTTCTTTTCTTGTTACATCTTTAATTGTTACATCGCCAGTAACTTCATATTCTTCATCAGATTTTTTTGTAACATCTGTTGATTTAAATAGAATTTTCGGGTATTTATCAACTTCAAAGAAATCACCTGTTCTTAGATGGCCATCACGATCTGCATTACGCGTATCAATGCTATTTACATCAATATCAAAAACGATTTCAGCTGTTGTTAAATCCTCTGGATCAGCAACGAATTGTACTTGAAAATCATGAAATGTACCTTTTACTTTTGAAACCATCATGTGTTTTACTGAAAAATCAAGGCTAGTGTGCGCTGAATCTACCTTAAATGTTGTTTTTGTCATATTAAATTCCTCCATTTTTGTTATTAATAATTATTAACTTACTTTATGTAACTAAGTATATTATAGTAATTATAGAAGGTCAAGTGTTTATTAGTAAAAGAATTATATATAGCTATTTCCCTTAAAGTAGTTGATTAAACTAATAAAATAGAAGTTTAGTGAATAATAAACCGGGTAAATTAATTGTACAGATAAATTTAAGGAGATGATTATAGATGAGTAAAATAGCATGTGTGCTAACAGATTATTTTGAAGATGTGGAGCATACAGAACCCGCTAAATCATTTAAAGATGCGGGTCACCAACTTGTTACAATTGAAAAAGAAAAAGGAAAGCAAGTAACAGGTAAACAAGGAGATGCAACGGTAACAATAGATCAAAGTATTGATGAGGTTAAACCAAGTGATTTTGATGCTTTATTTATTCCAGGAGGATTCTCACCAGATTCCTTACGTAGCGATGATCGTTTTGTAGATTTTGTTAAACCGTTTATGGATGAGAAGAAACCAGTCTTAGCAATTTGCCATGGCCCACAATTACTTCTCACAGCAAAAAAATTGGAAGGTCGAACGGCAACAGGCTTTAAATCAATTATGGTAGATATGGAATACGCAGGTGCTACAGTGAAGGACCAGGAAGTTGTTGTATCAGAAAATCAACTTGTTACTAGCCGTATGCCAGATGATATTCCGGCATTTAATAAAGAAGCGTTGAAAGTTTTAGCCTAATATATTTTAAAAAGAGGACCTGATTTGTTGTGATTCACATAAATCGGGTCCTTTTTCTTGTTTTTAGGCGTTTTATGCTCGTTTTCTAATGGTGAAATTGTCTTCTAGTAAAAGCCAGTTCTGAGGGAACGCTAAACCTAGCTTCCAATAACTAATTCCTCTTAAATTCAATTCCTTGATTAAATCAAATTTTGCTTGAATCGATCGTGCATCTTCAAACCATACTTCATGTCGATTACCTTCCGCATCTGTATAAAAAAAGAATGGTGCTTGAGATTGTTGATCAAATTCTATTGCAACATTATTATCACGCGCAAGGTTAATTGCTTGTTGTGGACTAAGTGCTCGAGCGTATTCACCACCAGGCTCAAACGGAAGTGTCCAATCATATCCGTATAAATTTTGTCCAAGCATAATTTTATTAGCTGGCATTTCAGTTAGTGCGTATTCTACAACATCACGTACGTTTCCTAAAGGAGAAACGGCTAAAGGAGGTCCGCCACTATATCCCCACTCATATGTCATCAGTACAACGAAATCTGCAATCTCCCCATGAGCAGCATAATCATGCGCTTCATACCACGCACCTTCTTGTGTAGCACTTGTTTTAGGTGCAAGAGCAGTTGACATTAATAGTCCAGCACCTGATAGGCGATCCTTAGCCTTACGTAAGAAGTTATTATAGGCATCTTTATCTGCTGGAGGTAAAAACTCTAAATCAAAATGAACATCTCCAAACCCAATTGTTTGTGCAGTTTGAATTATTTCATCTAACAACTTATTTTGCACACTTTCATCCGTTACAATTAACGAACCAAGTTCAGCACTAAATTCTCCCTCTTCTAGGTTTGTAACGACAAGCATCATGGCGGTGTTATTTTCAGCAGCAATTGCAGCAAAATTATCTAAAGGTGGTGCAATTAAACTACCGTCTCTATTTACGCGATAATTAAAAGGTGCTAGATAAGTTAAGAATGGTGCATTTTTTTCAGCCGCGTTAATTAACGTCTCGGATACATTGTCGCCAATAGGTTCAATATAAGCATTGGACTCAATAGTTGGTCCGGCTTGTTCAGGTATATACAGCCGAGTACCGATGTATAAAGCGGCATTTGGATCAATATTGTTTACTTCAGCTAAGCGTTGATAACCAATGCCAAAGCGTTGGCCAATTGCATATAAACTATCTCCTTGTTGGACAAAATAAAATTGACCGACAATTGGTATGACAACCGCTTGCCCTACGACAAGCTGATTAGGATTATCTAGTTCATTTGCTTGATTTATCGCTTGATACGTTGTTCCATACGTACTGGCTATTGAATAGAGAGAGTCACCTTGTTCAACAACATGAATTTGCAATTTATTTTCCTCCCTTTACTTGTTCTATCATCTCTTAGCCTATGACCTATCTAAGTGAAATGTGCGCTTCTTTTTTAGAAATTAATTTGCTATAATAAATTTGAAGTCACTTCGCTAGGAGACATGTACTATGAATGATCAGGACTATATGGAATTAGCTGTTGCTGAAGCGATAAAAGCTGGTGAGGTAGGAGAGGTTCCTATTGGAGCCATTCTAGTTTATGAGGATGAAGTAATTGCTCATGCATTTAATTTACGAGAAGCATTACAAACGACAGCTTCGCATGCTGAAATGCTTGTCATTGACAAGGCGAATCAGAAAAGAGCGAGTTGGCGTTTAGAGAATTGCACATTATATGTAACACTAGAACCTTGTCCAATGTGCGCAGGTGCCATTTTACAGTCGCGAATTTCGCGAGTTGTCTTCGGTGCCTATGATCCAAAGGCAGGTAGTGCAGGTTCTTTAGTTAATTTATTAGAAGACAGCCGCTTTAACCATCAAGTTAATGTAGAAGGTGGCGTATTAGAAGAAGTCTGTGGTACATTATTAACAAAATTCTTCAGACAATTAAGAGATAATAAAAAGAATACTACTAGTGACCAATAGGGAAAAAATACCACATTTTTACGCTTGCATTTTTACAAAAAACTCGCTATACTTGTAAATGCGCTTTACATGCGCAACTTAAAATTGTTAGCAAATTTGCCGTGCTAGGTGGGGAGGTAGCGGTGCCCTATACTCGCAATCCGCTGTAGCGAGACGGAACTCCCATCCGAGGTGCATGACTTTAAGGTCTGCCTTAAGGAATTGGTGTTGACGTTTGGGTCCTGCGCAACGGGAACCCGTAAATCCTGTCAGATCCGGAAGGAAGCAGCAGTAAGCGGTATTTCTCGTGTGCCGCAGGGAAGCCTGAACTGAGCCATGAACTTAAGTAACGCTTAGGGTTATGTCATCGACGATGGGTGCACGGCGTTAAATATATGATAAATAAACCTCTTGCCATATCGGTAAGAGGTTTTTGCTTTTATTTTGAATGAATTATTCACATTTAGAGGTAAATTCAGTTATAATAGAAGTGAATTCCGAAGAGAGGATCATGAAAATGAGCTATCAAGCATTGTATCGTGTATGGCGTCCTTTAAGTTTTACCGACGTAGTAGGACAACCGCATATTACGCGAACACTCCAAAACGCGATCGTGCAGGAGAAGTTTTCGCATGCTTATTTATTCTCTGGACCGAGAGGTACTGGTAAAACAAGTGCTGCGAAGATCTTTGCGAAAACAATTAACTGTAGACAAGCACCGGTTGCAGAACCGTGTAACGAATGTGATGCCTGTAAGGGAATTCAAGATGGTTCCATTTCAGATGTAATGGAAATTGATGCTGCTTCAAATAATGGAGTAGAACAAATTCGGGATATCCGAGATAAAGTGAAATATGCACCAAGTGCTGTATCATACAAAGTATATATAATCGATGAGGTACATATGCTGTCGATTGGTGCTTTTAACGCATTACTAAAGACGCTAGAAGAACCACCAAAGCACGTCATTTTTATTTTAGCAACAACCGAACCACACAAAATACCATTGACGATTATCTCAAGGTGTCAACGCTTTGACTTTAAACGAATAACACAACAAGTAATTGTAGAAAGAATGCAAACAATTATTAATCATGAGAATGTTGCAGTAACCAAAGAAGCGCTAGATGCTGTAGCATTAGCTGCAGAAGGTGGTATGCGTGATGCGTTAAGTTTATTGGATCAGGCGATCTCCTATAGTGATGAAGAAGTTGTCTTAGATGATGTCTTAGCAGTGACTGGAGCTGTGTCTCAAGAGAAGTTAACAGAGATGGTGCATGCATTATATGATAAAAATGTACAACAAGCTTTGCGATTAGTAGATGGATTTATCCAAGAAGGTAAGGATCCAGGCCGATTTGTTTTTGACACCATCTATTTTTTTCGTGATATTTTATTATATCAAAGTGCACCAGGACTTGAACAAGTATTAGAACGTGCCGTTGTTAATGATTCGTTTGAACAATTAATTAAAAAAATAGACGCCAACTGGATTCAACGTTCTATTTCGGAGTTTAACCATTGCCAGCAAGAAATGCGTTGGACGAATAGTCCGAAAGTCTTTATTGAAATCACGATGTTGAAGATAACCGAGCAAGCGTCAATTGTGCATTCTTCTTCTAGTGATGTAGAATCAATTAAGGTACTCACTCAAAAAATGGATCGTTTAGAAAAAGAACTAGCTGAACTAAAGCGAAATCCACCTACAAGTGAATCAGACGGACAACGACCTACTTCAACACCAAAGCGAAAACCAATGCCATCAAAAAATCGATTCAAAGTACCATATGAGAGAATTCGTCAAGTTCTTGATGATGCATCTAAATCGAATTTAAAAGAGATACAATCGCAATGGGCGGACTTTATGAAAAGATTAAAACAACAAAATGCGCCAGCCCATGCTACTGTATTGGATAGTAAGCCTAGTGCAGCATCTGATCAGGCATTAATTCTAGCTTTTAAATACGAAATTCACTGTTCACTTGCTTTAGACCACCAAGAAACGATAGAATCATTAATAGCGGAAACTATCGGAAAGAATATATCGATAATTCCCGTACCAGATAGTAATTGGCAAGAGATTCGCGAAGAATACGTGCAAAAACAGCGACAACAAGCTATTATAGATCCAGATGGTGAACAAGAAGCAACGGAAGAAGATCCTTTAATAGAAGAAGCACGTAAACTTGTCGGTGATGACTTGCTGGAAATACATGATAATTAGATAATATAAGGAGGTTTTTTCCATGCGTGGTGGAGGAAATATGAATAAAATGATGAAACAAATGCAAAAAATGCAAAAGGATATGGCAAAAGCACAAGAAGAACTGCAAGATATGAGCTTTGAAGCTACTGCAGGTGGTGGAATGGTTAAGGTAACTGCTAATGGTAATAAAGTAATTACAGATGTAGAGATTAAGGAAGAAGTAGTAGATCCTGAAGATGTAGAAATGCTTCAAGACCTAGTCTTAGCTGCAACAAACGACGTACTAAAACAAGTAGAAGATAAGTCTAACGATACGATGGGACAGTTCACGAAAGGTATGAATTTACCTGGCGGAATGTTCTAGGAGGGCTATAACCTGTGTATTATCCAGAACCGATTTCAAAGCTAATTGATAGCTTTACAAAATTGCCGGGGATCGGACCGAAAACAGCGGTTCGTCTGGCTTTTTTTGTATTAAATATGAAAGAAGATGACGTGTTAGATTTTGCAAAGTCTTTAGTTAGTGCGAAACGAGAACTCACGCACTGTACAGTATGTGGACATATTACAGATACGGATCCGTGCCAGATATGCCAAGATGAAACGCGGGACAATACATTGATCTGTGTTGTACAAGATCCAAAAGATGTCATTGCTATGGAAAAAATGAAAGATTTCAGTGGACGTTATCATGTCCTCCATGGAGCAATCTCACCAATGGATGGAATAGGACCAGAAGATATTAATGTGCCAAGTTTATTAAATCGCCTAAAGGATGAAGAAGTGGAAGAATTGATTCTTGCTACTAATCCTAATATTGAAGGGGAAGCTACTGCGATGTATATTTCGCGATTAGTTAAACCTGCTGGAATTAAAATTACTCGAATCGCTCATGGATTACCTATGGGTGGAGATTTAGAGTATGCTGATGAAGTTACGCTTTCCAAAGCACTAGAAGGAAGACGTGAACTATAAGGTGGTGGAGATCACATGGCTTTTGGTTATAAAATTAAACAAAAAGATGTAGATAACCGGTTATTAGAAGAAATTTTTCGTTTAAAAGATGAGTGGATGCAAATAAAAGAGATTATTGAAAAAAGTGTAGAACCGAGTGAAACAGGCTTATATGATTTAAAAGTTGCTGAAACGAAATACTTCTATTTACTAAGGGAAGCGAGGCACCGTAATATAAGTGCCCGTCACTAATAAAGAAGAGTCTAGTTCTAATTCCTTTGTTTTTCTCATATTTTTGTAGAAAGGACAGGGAAGGAGGAAAAGAGGTGGGCTCTTCTGTTGTAATTATAAGTAGTATTGTTGTATTAATTATTGTCTTACTATTTGTAGGTGCGCCTTTAAAACCAATGCGCTGGTTGATGCATGGTAGTGTAAAGTTAGTTATAGGTGTATTGTTCCTATTCTTCTTTAATGTATTTGGTGCATCGCTTGGCTTGCACTTACCGATAAATGGGTATACAGCTGTAATCACTGGATTTCTAGGTATTCCTGGTTTAGTTTCTTTAGCTGCGTTGCACATATTTGTATTTGTTTGAAAGCTTCTAATAAAAAACTCGTCTTGTGGTGGTATCAGTCCCCAGATGAGTTTTTTTATTTTGCTCTTTTCTTAAATGTTTTTACCATTCAAAATTCGGACTTGAGAGAAATGCATGGCTTCAGCTAATTCGGATAAGCAAAGTTCGCTTATCGAGTGGATATTCAGCTTGCGTTATTACTGCAACAGTGTCACCAATGTCATTTGACACGCTCGTATATATCTATAAATGCAGGACTTATGCTATTGTATTTGCCAGCGGAAAGTGAAACAATTTGCTGAGGCATTGATATTAAGTACAATACGTCGGAGTTTATGGAAATTCAGTCATAATCAACAATCTATTTATAAATATCCTTTTATTTGATGTTTACAAATAGAAGGAAGGCGTGTTATATTGAATGTCGTTGCTTTTTTGAAAGGCAATGATCAATATACATCCTAAAATCATTTCAAAAAGTTCTTGCATTTTTTTTGAATATATATTATAATTTTTAAGTTGTCGAAATAAGTTGTTCTTGAAATTTTGGTTTGTAGCTATCGAAACAAACTTAAAAATAAGAATTGACATTAAGCGCTAACAAGTGTTATGATATAGAGGTTGTCGAGTTGATAACAATATTAATTGATCTTTGAAAACTGAACGAAACACACAGTATGTTAAGTAAGTAGAAACAACAAGCTAGTTAAGTATTTGAGCAGCAAGCTCGCATTTTATGGAGAGTTTGATCTTGGCTCAGGACGAACGCTGGCGGCGTGCCTAATACATGCAAGTCGAGCGCATGAAATAAGTGAATCCCTTCGGGGTGAAGCTTATGGATTGAGCGGCGGACGGGTGAGTAACACGTGGGCAACCTGCCTGTAAGACTGGGATAACTCCGGGAAACCGGGGCTAATACCGGATAACACTTTTCTTTACCTAAAGGGAAGTTGAAAGGCGGCTCTTTGAGCTGTCACTTACAGATGGGCCCGCGGCGCATTAGCTAGTTGGTAGGGTAATGGCCTACCAAGGCGACGATGCGTAGCCGACCTGAGAGGGTGATCGGCCACACTGGGACTGAGACACGGCCCAGACTCCTACGGGAGGCAGCAGTAGGGAATCTTCCGCAATGGACGAAAGTCTGACGGAGCAACGCCGCGTGAACGATGAAGGTTTTCGGATCGTAAAGTTCTGTTGTTAGGGAAGAACAAGTACCGTTCTAACAGGACGGTACCTTGACGGTACCTAACGAGGAAGCCCCGGCTAACTACGTGCCAGCAGCCGCGGTAATACGTAGGGGGCAAGCGTTGTCCGGAATTATTGGGCGTAAAGCGCGCGCAGGCGGTTCTTTAAGTCTGATGTGAAATCTTGTGGCTCAACCACAAGCGGTCATTGGAAACTGGGGAACTTGAGTACAGAAGAGGAGAGTGGAATTCCACGTGTAGCGGTGAAATGCGTAGATATGTGGAGGAACACCAGTGGCGAAGGCGACTCTCTGGTCTGTAACTGACGCTGAGGCGCGAAAGCGTGGGGAGCAAACAGGATTAGATACCCTGGTAGTCCACGCCGTAAACGATGAGTGCTAGGTGTTAGGGGGTTTCCGCCCCTTAGTGCTGCAGCTAACGCATTAAGCACTCCGCCTGGGGAGTACGGCCGCAAGGCTGAAACTCAAAAGAATTGACGGGGACCCGCACAAGCGGTGGAGCATGTGGTTTAATTCGAAGCAACGCGAAGAACCTTACCAGGTCTTGACATCCGCTGATAACCCTAGAGATAGGGCGTTCCCTTCGGGGACAGCGTGACAGGTGGTGCATGGTTGTCGTCAGCTCGTGTCGTGAGATGTTGGGTTAAGTCCCGCAACGAGCGCAACCCTTGATTTTAGTTGCCAGCATTTAGTTGGGCACTCTAAAGTGACTGCCGGTGATAAACCGGAGGAAGGTGGGGATGACGTCAAATCATCATGCCCCTTATGACCTGGGCTACACACGTGCTACAATGGATGGTACAAAGGGCAGCGAAGCCGCGAGGTGAAGCAAATCCCATAAAACCATTCTCAGTTCGGATTGTAGGCTGCAACTCGCCTACATGAAGCCGGAATCGCTAGTAATCGCGGATCAGCATGCCGCGGTGAATACGTTCCCGGGTCTTGTACACACCGCCCGTCACACCACGAGAGTTAGCAACACCCGAAGTCGGTGAGGTAACCTTTACAGGAACCAGCCGCCGAAGGTGGGGCCAATGATTGGGGTGAAGTCGTAACAAGGTAGCCGTATCGGAAGGTGCGGCTGGATCACCTCCTTTCTAAGGATAAATGAAAAGCGTAAGCACGCGTTTAACGACGTATGAACTGGACTGAACCGAAGGAGATAAAGAAAACACAACGAACGAAAGTGAGTTGATGTTGCCTTATCGTACGGAGGAGAAGGAAGTTTACTAGTCGTTGCGTGCTAGAAGCTGGACATATAGGAAAACATACTGTGTGGTTTGGTTCAGTTTTGAGAGATCAAGTATCTTTCATTTTATGTACCTTGAAAACTAGATAAGAAGTTAGGAAGCGAGAAGGATTGTACTTTTAGTACAAAACAGAACGTGAGCCTAACATATGACAAGACATCATATCAAAGTAAGAAGAACCAAACGCTTTTATTAACTAATATAGTTAAGTAAGAAAGGGCGCACGGTGGATGCCTTGGCACTAGGAGCCGAAGAAGGACGGGACAAACACCGATATGTCTTGGGGAGCCGTACGTAGGCATTGATCCAGGAATTTCCGAATGGGGGAACCCCCTGCTCGTAATGGAGTAGGACACTTTACTGAATACATAGGTAAAGTGAGGCAGACCCGGGGAACTGAAACATCTTAGTACCCGGAGGAAGAGAAAGCAAATGCGATTTCCTGAGTAGCGGCGAGCGAAACGGAATCAGCCCAAACCAAAAAGCTTGCTTTTTGGGGTTGTAGGACACGCTATACGGAGTTACAAAGAAACGTTTTACATGAATCGATCTGGAACGATCAGCCGAAGAAGGTAAGAGCCCTGTAATGAAAAGGACGTTTCCTCCAGCGTGGATCCTGAGTACGGCGGAACACGAGAAATTCCGTCGGAATCCGGGAGGACCATCTCCCAAGGCTAAATACTCCCTAGTGACCGATAGTGTACCAGTACCGTGAGGGAAAGGTGAAAAGCACCCCGGAAGGGGAGTGAAAGAGATCCTGAAACCGTGTGCCTACAAGTAGTCGAAGCTCGATATTTTCCTTCGGGAAAAAGAATGAGTGACGGCGTACCTTTTGTAGAATGGACCGGCGAGTTACGATTCTTTGCAAGGTTAAGCCGCACAGGTGGAGCCGCAGCGAAAGCGAGTCTGAATAGGGCGTGATAGTAAAGGGTCGTAGACCCGAAACCGTGTGATCTACCCATGTCCAGGGTGAAGGTCAGGTAACACTGACTGGAGGCCCGAACCCACGCATGTTGAAAAATGCGGGGATGAGGTGTGGGTAGGGGTGAAATGCCAATCGAACACGGAGATAGCTGGTTCTCTCCGAAATAGCTTTAGGGCTAGCCTCAAGGAACGTATGTTGGAGGTAGAGCACTGATTGGACTAGGGGCCCTTACCGGGTTACCGAATTCAGTCAAACTCCGAATGCCAATCATATTGCCTTGGGAGTCAGACTATGGGTGATAAGGTTCATAGTCGAAAGGGAAACAGCCCAGACCGTCAGCTAAGGTCCCAAAGTATACGTTAAGTGGAAAAGGATGTGGCGTTGCATAGACAACCAGGATGTTGGCTCAGAAGCAGCCATCATTTAAAGAGTGCGTAATAGCTCACTGGTCGAGTGACGCTGCGCCGAAAATGTACCGGGGCTAAACGTATCACCGAAGCTACGGATTCCAAGAAGTATTGCACTTCTTGGATTGGTAGGAGAGCGTTCTAAGTGCAGCGAAGTCAGACCGTGAGGACTGGTGGAGCGCTTAGAAGTGAGAATGCCGGTATGAGTAGCGAAAAAGAAGTGAGAATCTTCTTCACCGAAAGCCCAAGGTTTCCTGAGGAAGGCTCGTCCGCTCAGGGTTAGTCGGGACCTAAGCCGAGGCCGAAAGGCGTAGGCGATGGACAACAGGTTGATATTCCTGTACCACCTCCTTTCCGTTTGAACAACGGGGGGACGCAGTAGGATATGGAAAGCGCGCTGCTGGTTATGCGCGCCCAAGCAGTGAGGCTGTTGGATAGGTAAATCCGTCCAATGTAAGGTTGAGCTGTGATGGGGAGGGAACTTAAGTACCGAAGTTCCGGATTTCACACTGCCAAGAAAAGCCTCTAGTGAGGAAAGAGGTGCCCGTACCGTAAACCGACACAGGTAGGCGAGAAGAGAATTCTAAGGTGATCGGGAGAACTCTCGTTAAGGAACTCGGCAAAATGACCCCGTAACTTCGGGAGAAGGGGTGCTTCTTTTACGAGAAGCCGCAGTGAAAAGGCCCAAGCGACTGTTTAGCAAAAACACAGGTCTCTGCGAAGCCGTAAGGCGAAGTATAGGGGCTGACACCTGCCCGGTGCTGGAAGGTTAAGGGGATGCGTTAGCTTTCGGGCGAAGCGCTGAACCGAAGCCCCAGTAAACGGCGGCCGTAACTATAACGGTCCTAAGGTAGCGAAATTCCTTGTCGGGTAAGTTCCGACCCGCACGAAAGGTGCAACGACTTGGGCACTGTCTCAACGAGAGACCCGGTGAAATTATACGATGCGTGAAGATGCGCATTACCCGCGACAGGACGGAAAGACCCCGTGGAGCTTTACTGTAGCCTGATATTGAATGTCGGCACAGCTTGTACAGGATAGGTGGGAGCCGTTGAAGCGTGAGCGCTAGCTTACGTCGAGGCGCCCGTGGGATACCACCCTGGCTGTGTTGACCTTCTAACCCAGAACCGTGATCCGGTTCGGAGACAGTGTCAGGTGGGCAGTTTGACTGGGGCGGTCGCCTCCTAAAGAGTAACGGAGGCGCCCAAAGGTTCCCTCAGAATGGTTGGAAATCATTCGAAGAGTGTAAAGGCAGAAGGGAGCTTGACTGCGAGACCTACAAGTCGAGCAGGGACGAAAGTCGGGCTTAGTGATCCGGCGGTACCGTATGGAAGGGCCGTCGCTCAACGGATAAAAGCTACCCCGGGGATAACAGGCTTATCTCCCCCAAGAGTCCACATCGACGGGGAGGTTTGGCACCTCGATGTCGGCTCATCGCATCCTGGGGCTGTAGTCGGTCCCAAGGGTTGGGCTGTTCGCCCATTAAAGCGGTACGCGAGCTGGGTTCAGAACGTCGTGAGACAGTTCGGTCCCTATCCGTCGTGGGCGCAAGAAGTTTGAGAGGAGCTGTCCTTAGTACGAGAGGACCGGGATGGACACACCGCTGGTGTACCAGTTGTTCTGCCAAGAGCATCGCTGGGTAGCTACGTGTGGAAGGGATAAGTGCTGAAAGCATCTAAGCATGAAGCCCCCCTCAAGATGAGACTTCTCATCTTTTTAGAGTAAGATCCCTCAGAGACGATGAGGTTGATAGGTTCGAGGTGGAAGCGTGGTGACACGTGTAGCTGACGAATACTAATAGATCGAGGACTTAACTATAAAAAAGAAGCGTAAGCGTCCGTTTAGCAACGCAGTGGATGGAATGAATTGACTGAGATAAAGGAATCACGATGAACGTAAGTGAATCGATGATGACTTATCGTAGGGAAATTGATGAAGCCACCCAGTTGCTGGACGCTGGAGCTGGATTGATGTATGTTGTCTTGTTGTAATTCTTATCTAGTTTTGAAGGTACACTATCTTCAAAATGGTTTAGTGACAATAGCGAAGAGGTCACACCTGTTCCCATGCCGAACACAGCAGTTAAGCTCTTCAGCGCTCATGGTAGTTGGGGCTTTGCCCCTGCGAGAGTAGGACGTCGCTAAGCAACTATAAAACATCTATTACTTCATTGTAATAGATGTTTTTTGTTTGAAATTTTTTTGAAAGTAAGTTGATGTGATATTATAGATGAAACAAACCACCAACATGCATTAGAGTAATTGATCACGAAGGACTAATTCAAGATTTAAACCTTTTTCTAAAAGTTAGGAAAAGGTGATTAAAGGAGGAGGAACAGTGAAAGATAAAATTCATATAATGGGTGCTTCGGGGACTGGTACTTCAACATTGGGTGATTTGTTATCAATGAAATTACCTCACACATATCTGGATACCGATGATTATTTTTGGACAACTAAATTCACTAAACAAAGAGAAGTATCTCAAAGAAGAAGGATGCTAAAAAAAGATTTAGCACTTAATAAAAACGTGATTCTTTCTGGGGCAGTGTGTGGTTGGGGTGATAACCTTAAAAATTACTTTGACCTAGTTATATTCCTATGGGTTCCGGAAGATATAAGACTTGAAAGGTTAAAAGAAAGAGAATTTCAACGTTATGGTAATAAAATATTAGTTGGTGGGAGTAAATGTGAACAATCGAAAACCTTTCTAGATTGGGCATCTTTATATGATAGTGGAGGAATGGATGTTAGGAGTAAAAAATCACATGAGTATTGGATGGCAGACTTGCCATGTCCAGTATTAAAAATTGAGGGAGATTATTCAGGAAGTGAACGAGTAGTTATTGTCTTAAATTACCTAAACTCTGAATGATTTAAATGTTGTTTAATTAAAGAAGATAATAAGGCGAAATAGAACTTCTAATTATATGTAACTTATATCTTTATAACTATAAAAAACATTAAATTTTAATAAAGTCTTTTAAAAGAAGAAATTAGTATTAAACTTTTAAAACAATGTATAAAAACGTTAGATTAGGAGATGCTAGTTTAACGGAGGTGGAGAGATGGTAGAGTTAACAAATAATCATATATGCATCGTTTGTGATAAAGAAAAAGAAGAGGGAATAAATGTTTACAATTTATTTATATGTTCACATTGCGAACAAAAAATAGTTCAAACAGAGCCTGAAGATCCATCATATTCCTATTTTGTAGAAAAGTTAAAAAGAATGAATCAATCAACCTTATACTCGTGATGGTGACATCAAATCTCGTAATCTGGCTATAGAGATACGAGATTTTTTTATTTTGTTGTGAAACTATTGCTATAATGAAAGTATCAAAGAAAAAGGATGACATATCATAATGAAGAACCAACTAAACACACCATTATTTAATGTGTTAAAAAAATTTGCTGATAAAGAGCCGCTCTCTCTTCATGTGCCAGGTCATAAGAACGGCACTATTTTTCCTGATAAAGCTCTTGATTATTATAGCTCTATTTTATCTATCGACTTAACAGAATTAACAGGGTTAGATGATCTACATGCACCAAATGAAGCAATAGCAGAGGCTGAAAGTATGGCAAGTGAGTGGTTTAATGCAGCTCACACATTTTTTTTGGTTGGTGGGAGTACGGTTGGAAATCTTGCAATGATTTTAGCCACATGTGCTCAAAATGAAAAAGTAATTGTACAACGCAACAGCCATAAATCGATTTTTAATGGAATAGAGTTAAGTGGCGCATGGCCTATTTTTGTTGCACCAACCTATGATGAGAATGTAAGACGCTACACAGCACCTTCAACCAAAGATTTGATAGCGGCTATTGTTAATAATCCAGATGCTAAAGTGCTTGTTTTAACTTACCCCGACTACTTCGGTCATACATATGAGTTAGACGAAATTATAGAAATAGCCCATAAGCATCAAATTACGGTATTAGTTGACGAAGCGCATGGCGTTCATTTCTCGGTTGATAAAGAAATGTTTCCAAAGTCAGCATTAGATATGGGTGCTGATATCGTTGTTCAATCTGCACACAAAATGGCACCAGCTATGACAATGGCAGCTTTCTTACATGTGAACGTATCTTTTTTAAAAAAGGAAAGAATAGCACACTACCTACAAATATTACAATCTAGTAGCCCATCTTATCCCTTAATGGCAAGTTTGGATTTAGCTCGAAGTTTCTTAGCAACAAGAACAAAGGAAGATATCGTATCGATTAAAAGTAGCATTAGAAAAATGCGCTATATTTTTTCAAAAAGTGATGTCTGGGATCTAATACCCATAAAAAATAGTGTTGATGATCCCTTAAAGATTGTTTTACATGTAAAACAAGGTTACACTACAAAATCCATTGCGACTATATTTGAGTCAGAGGGTATTTTTGCAGAGTTGCGAACCGATAGTCAATTGCTATTTATTCATGGTTTTCAAGCTTTTAATCAGTGGGAAAGATTAGAAAGGGCAGTAGAAAAGGTAACAAGTCGATTAATTTTTTCTGCTAAACATGATACAATAGAAACAAAACATAATCTTTTTCCAGAAGTGATCACAACACTTGCTTATTCCTATTTGGAAATGCCTAATAAAGAAACCGAGTTTATAGAGTGGGCTAGTTCTGTTGGAAAAGTGACAGCTGAAGCGGTTATCCCTTATCCACCAGGTATACCAGTATTGGTTAGAGGAGAAAAAATTACCGAAGAACATCTAGAAACAATAGACTATTTACTAGAAAAACAGACGAATTTTCAACACCTGAATATAAGAAAAGGCGTTACTGTATTTAAAGGAGAATGAGTGTGACTGGATATTTTATAACATTTGAGGGTGGAGAAGGAGCTGGCAAAACTTCTGTTCTACATGAAACAGCTAGACGGCTTAGGGAAGATGGTTATGATGTCATAACAACTCGTGAACCAGGTGGAATAGCAATTGCAGAAAAAATTAGAGGTATTATTTTAGACCGTGCTCATACGGAAATGGATGCTCGAACAGAAGCATTGTTATATGCTGCAGCTAGACGTCAACATTTAGTGGAAAAGGTATTTCCTGCATTAGACGAGGGGAAAATAGTTCTTTGTGATCGTTTTATTGATAGTAGCTTGGCTTATCAAGGTCATGCGCGTGGATTAGGAATGGATGAAGTATATCAAATGAATCAATTTGCCATACTTGAAGCGATGCCTGATATCACCTTGTTTTTTGATGTTGAACCGGAAGAAGGATTAAAAAGAATTGCGGCAAATCAAACGCGTGAACAAAACAGACTAGATCTTGAAAAGTTAACTTTTCATCAAGCAGTTTATGAGGCCTATCAATTGTTGATCGAACGGTTTCCTGATCGTATAACAAGAATTGACGCAACACCTTCACTTGAAGTAGTAGTAGGCTCCACTTACGAGACTTTACTAAAATATATTAGAACAAGTCATATGTAAATTTTAATTTGTTTAAGGTCATGTAGTGTTTAAGTCTTTCAAGGTAGGTTTTATAAAACGATAAAAAGTTTGTGTTAAAAAATCAGGAGGCGAATAATAGTGAAATTAATATTAGCTGTATTACAGGATAAAGATAGTAATCGATTAACGGATGCTTTAGGAAAAAGGGACTTTAAGACAACAAAACTATCGACAACAGGTGGTTTCTTAAAAGAAGGTAATACGACCTTAATGATTGGTTGTAATGATGATGCAGTCGATGAGGCGTTAGAAGTCATTAAACAAAATTCTAGCAAGCGAGAACAGATGGTAGCACCGATTTCACCAATGGGCGGTAATGCAGATTCATATATACCTAAACCAATTAATATAGAAGTTGGCGGAGCAACAGTCTTTGTTTTACCAGTAGATTCTTTCTTCCAATTCTAATATAATGAAGATGCAAGTTCTGAGCGCTTTTAGATATCTTGGTAATAAGGGAGAACAACAACGTGAAGATTAATCAAGAAATGCGATCACAAGTCGAAGCAGCGAGGACGAAAAGTCTACCACAAAAAACAAACGGGAAAAGTTTTGATTCGATGGTAGCAACACAAGGTCAGAAATTAATGAATCATCAATTAGAAGAGATGATGAAGGGTATAACACTTCAAGGCGAACGTTTAGCTCGTTATCGTTCTTTTAAAGATTTAGCAAAATATAAACGCTTAGTAAAAGATTTCGTTAAAGAAGCAGTTAACTATGGAATGGATCTTAAGCATTCACATAGCTTTAATTTACAGGGAAACAACCGAAAGCTTACACTTGTAGATGAAGTAGATGAAAAATTGTTAGCATTAACAGAGGTTGTGTTAGAACAAGAAAAGCGTTCAATAGGGTTACTAGATTTAATTGGTGAAATTAAAGGACTTTTAATTAATTTATATTCCTAAAGAGATTAGCAAAAAAGTTATTGTACTCTTATAAAACATGCTAAAATAGATAGTAAGTAAGAGTTGAAATTCAAATAGGATTTCGCTCTTTTTTTCGATTTAATTATAAAGGAAGTAATCAGATGAAAACATGGGAAGAGATTGCTACAGTTCAACCGATTGCAACGAAAATGCTAACAAACATGATTGCACGCGATCGATTAGCACATGCTTATTTGTTTCAAGGTGATAAAGGAACAGGGAAAGAAGCAATGAGTACATTATTAGCAAAAAGTATCTTTTGTCAGCATATAGCAAATGGTGAGCCGTGTCATGTCTGCAAGGACTGTGTTCGTATTACCTCAGGAAATCATCCAGACGTCCATAAAATCATCCCAGACGGTTCTTCTATAAAGAAAGAACAGATTGTACATCTACAAAAAGAATTCACTTATACCGGTTTAGAATCGAATCAAAAAGTATATATTATTGTCGACGCAGAAAAGATGACAACAAATGCTGCAAATCGCTTGTTAAAATTTTTAGAAGAACCTAATAAACAGACAACTGCAATTCTATTAACAGAAAACACGCAAGGACTGTTGGATACAATTCGTTCACGGTGTCAGATTATGGCCCTTAAACCACTAAATGCACAGCAGATCGAGAAAACATTGCAAACAGAAGGTATTGCTGAAGCAAATGCAAGATTGTTCGCAGCGTTTAAGCCACAGATTGAAGATGCAAGATTATTACATCAGGATGAGCGGTTTGCAGAGACAAGAAAGATAGTGGTACAATTAATTGAAATGCTTCAAGCTGGGTCGAATGAATTGTTACTATTTATTCAAAAGCAATGGATGTCACACTTTTCAAATCGCGATCAATTACATGAGGGTCTCGACTTACTTATGCTATGGTATAAAGACGTTATGTATACCCATATTGACAAAGAAGAGAGTATTATTTTTATTGAAAATCAAGAAAAAATAAAAAAAATATCGATGCATTGTTCAAAGCAGGATACAACAGCGATTCTTTATGCTATTATGGAAGCGAAGAAACATATAGAACAAAATGTACATCCGACTTTAGTGATGGAGCAACTAACACTGCAGATGCAGAGGTGAAAAAATGGTAGATGTTATTGGTGTCCGTTTTAAAAAGGCGGGTAAAATATATTATTTTGACCCCGAAATGGTCGCAATTGACAAAGATCAATATGTCATTGTCGAAACTATTAGAGGGATAGAGTTTGGTAAAGTCGTCATTTCAAATAAAGAGGTCGACGAAGAAGATGTTGTACTTCCTTTGAAAAAAGTGATAAGGATAGCTACGGATAAAGATAAATTGATTGTCGCCGAGAATCAAGAGAATGCAAAGCAAGCATATCAAGCCTGTGATGCAAAAATCGGTGAACATGATTTAGATATGAATCTTGTTGATGTAGAGTATACTTTTGATCGAAATAAAGTAATTTTTTACTTTACAGCAGATGGACGTGTCGACTTTCGCGATCTAGTTAAAGATCTCGCATCTGTATTTAAAACCAGAATAGAATTGCGCCAAATTGGTGTTCGTGATGAGGCGAAATTACTAGGTGGAATTGGCCCTTGTGGGAGAATGTTATGCTGTTCAACCTTTTTAGGTGATTTTGAACCAGTATCGATTAAAATGGCCAAAGATCAAAATTTATCTTTGAATCCTGCAAAAATATCTGGTTTATGTGGTCGTTTAATGTGTTGTCTTAAATACGAAAACGATGATTATGAAACAGCTAAAAAACAATTGCCTGATTTGGGGCAATCGATCACAACACCTTATGGAAAAGGTAAGGTGGTAGGTATAAATATCTTAGAGCGTATGATTCAATTAGAGATTTCTGAAAAAGATAGGGTCATTGAGTATACGCTAGATGAGCTAATCGATGAAGGAGTTATTCATACGGAAGCCGCGGAGTAATGGGGTGGAGATAGCGTGAATAAAAAAGACGTTTTTGAACAAGTATCATATATGGAAGAACAACTCGGACAACTCTATCAACAATTAGGTGACCTAAAGCAACATATGAGTGAGTTATTAGAGGAGAATCACCGTTTAGCTATGGAGAACCATCACTTACGTATTCGTTTAGATAAGGATACTGAACAGAGTGAAGCGACGAGTGACGGCACTGATGTGGATGTTTCAATTGGAGAAGGATACGATAACCTAGCTAGATTGTATGAAGAGGGCTTTCATATTTGTAATGTGCATTTCGGCAGTCCAAGAAAAGATGAAGACTGTTTGTTTTGTTTAATGTTTTTAAATAAAACAAAATAAATGGAAACACAACAAGAACACGCTAAATCTTACACGCTGAAATTTTTGAAAAGGGACTGATCTTTGGAGGGTTGTGACAACCCGAAATTTTCAGTCCCTTTTTATTTTTGACGATAGAGCGAGGAGTAGTATGATGGTAGAATTAAAAGATGATGAGCGTTTAGACTTCTTATTAGCAGACGAATCCATGCAAATTATTCAAAGTCCCAATGTGTTTTCTTTTTCATTGGATGCAGTGTTACTAGCAAACTTTACTCAAGTACCTATAAAAAGAGGGAAAATACTGGATCTCTGCACTGGTAATGGTGTTGTGCCGTTGTTATTAAGTAAGCGATCTAACGTAAAGATAACTGGTGTAGAGATTCAAGAACGCCTTTATGATATGGCTATTCGTAGTGTGCAGTTTAATAAAAAAGAAGATCAAATCAACTTAATTCATGGTGATTTAAAAGAAATGCCCTCCTATTTTGGTAACGATAAATTTGATTTAGTAACAGTTAATCCACCTTATTTTAAAACAATAAACGCAGCACATCATAACAAAAATGACTATTTAACAATTGCAAGGCATGAGATATGTTGTACATTGGAAGATGTCATTTCATCCTGTAGCCGTTTAGTCAAATCCGGTGGAAAGCTTAGTATGGTACATCGGCCAAATCGTTTGGTCGATATTCTTACATTATGTAGGGCATATAAACTGGAACCAAAAAGGATGCAACTTGTTTATCCGAAAGAGGGAAAAGAAGCAAATATATTATTAATTGAGGCAATACGTGATGGAAATCCAGATTTAAAGATATTGTCACCATTGTATGCTTTTAATCAACATGGTCACTATACGAAAGAGCTTGAAGAAATTATCTATGGTGACGCATAAGCAACACGTTGTTTATAGAGTAGACTATAAAGATGCTACATTATGTCATTTGATTTCAAATGCACAAGAGGGGGTCGAACATGCATAGTCAGAAAAGCTTTGACCAAGAGGAAGGAAAAGGCACTTTATTTATTGTTCCAACACCAATTGGTAATTTAGAGGATATAACAATACGCGCATTAAATGTATTAAAGTCTGTTGAACAGATTGCTGCAGAAGACACAAGGAATACAAAAAGGCTATTAAATCACTTTGAAATTATGAAACCACTGGTAAGTTATCATGAGCATAACCAAACGCAACGAGAATCAATGCTGTTAGATGTTCTAAAAGAAGGAAAAGATATTGCTTTAGTAAGTGATGCAGGAATGCCTGCAATATCCGATCCAGGTAATCAGTTGGTCCAAGCTGTCATAAGAGAAGATATTGCTGTAGTTGTTTTACCGGGTGCAAATGCAGCACTTTGTGCATTAGTAGGTTCGGGGTTAGATACGACTCATTTTTACTTTTATGGTTTTTTGCCAAGAAAGAAAAAGGATCGCAAACAGGCGTTTGAATTTTTAGAAAGAATAACTGACACAATTTTACTTTATGAATCGCCGTATCGAATTGCTGATACGTTACAAGAAATAGCTGACAATTTAGGAGATAGACAAGTTAGTGTTGCACGTGAATTAACAAAGCGTTTTGAGGAATATATTCGTGGAACTGTACAAGAAGTAATAGAATGGTTGGAAACTGGTACGGTAAAAGGTGAGTTTTGCATTGTGATTGAGGGTAATAGTGACGTCAAAGAGACAGAAGAAGTATGGTGGAATGAGTTGTCTGTCATAGATCATGTCACCTATTATATTGAAAAGGATAATATGAAAGATAAAGAGGCAATCAAACAGGTTGCACTTGATCGCAAATTACCTAAACGAGATATCTATCAAATCTACCATGTTGATTAAGTTTTTAAAAACCCTTCACAAGTGAAGGGTTTAATTTTATTACTATTTGTCTAAACGTGATTGAATTTCATCAATAAGCGTTTTTGCACCTTCAGGACTTAATACTAATTTACCACCAGCTAATGATAAGTTATCATCAGAGATTTCGCCAGTAACTTGACAAGTCATGCTTGGCTTGTATTTTTGTAAAATAATACGTTCATCATCCACATAAATTTCTAATGCATCTTTCTCATTAATTCCTAATGTACGGCGAAGTTCAATTGGAATAACTACGCGACCTAATTCATCAACCTTACGTACAATACCAGTAGATTTCATTTTATTCTCCCCTTTAATAATATTTCGTCAATATTCGACAAGAGCTACTATGAATATACCAGTAATTTCTATATGTGTCAATTACTTTTGTTTAAAAAAGGCTAAATTCAAGAAATAGACTTAATTTTTAAATAATCTAAACAGGATGTGAATAAGTGTTTTCCTTATATTGAAGAAATAAAAGACTTATTTAATAATTAAGTAGAAATCTGGTGGCAGTTTGTTTGGTAATTGATTGCGTTTTTACTATATTATTTTTAATAGATTAGCTGTAGGATTGGAAATATATAAATAAAACAGCTAAAATTAGATGAAGAATACCTATTAAATTAAAACTATTGGTGTAAATATAAGTACCAAAAGGATATAATAATAAGACATAGATAGGTTTGGGAGGCAAAATAGTATGCAAAAAGAAAAAAAGACATTTTATCTAACGACACCAATTTATTATCCTAGTGGTAATTTACATATTGGTCATGCGTATACAACTGTAGCTGGTGATGCTATGGCTCGCTATAAACGATTACGAGGGTATGACGTTATGTATTTAACTGGCACAGATGAACATGGGCAAAAAATTCAAAAAAAAGCAGATGAACAAGGAGTAACACCGCAAGCTTATGTAGATGAGATTGTTACTGGCATAAAGAAACTATGGGATAAGCTAGATATTTCTTATGGCGATTTTATTCGGACAACAGAAGAACGACATAAACAGGTTGTTGAGAAGATCTTTGCCCAATTGTTAGACCAAGGAGATATTTACTTAGATCAATATGAGGGTTGGTACTGTACGTCTTGTGAATCTTTTTTTACGGAAAGACAACTAGACAATAAGCATTGTCCAGACTGTGGTGCATCGGTAGAAAAAGTGAAAGAAGAGTCCTATTTCTTTAAAATGAGTAAGTATGTCGATAGATTATTGGCTTTTTATGAAGAGAATCCGCATTTCATTCAACCAGAAAGTCGGAAAAATGAAATGATTAATAATTTTATTAAACCAGGATTAGAAGATTTGGCAGTATCACGTACAACATTTGATTGGGGAGTACAAGTGCCTGGTAATGCAAAGCATGTAATCTATGTATGGATTGATGCATTATCTAACTATATTACAGCATTAGGATATGGAACAGATGAAGATGGACGCTTTCAAAAATATTGGCCTGCAGATGTACATTTAATGAGTAAAGAAATTGTTCGGTTCCACACAATTTATTGGCCAATCATGTTAATGGCGCTTGATCTACCATTACCGAAACAGGTTTTTGCACATGGTTGGATTTTGATGAAAGATGGAAAAATGTCAAAATCAAAAGGGAATGTAGTCGATCCTATTTCATTAACAGATCGTTATGGATTAGATGCATTACGTTATTACCTATTACGCGAGGTTCCATTTGGCTCAGATGGTGTCTTTACGCCTGAGGGATTTGTAGAACGTGTTAATTATGATTTGGCTAACGATTTAGGCAATCTATTAAATCGTACAGTTGCGATGATTGAGAAATATTTTGATGGAGAGGTTCCAACTTTTCAAGCGGGAATAGATGAATTTGATATTCAACTAGAAACACTTGCAAAAGAAACGGTTGAAAATGTCGAAGAGTCTATGGACAATATGCAATTTAGTGTGGCCTTATCAGCTATTTGGAAGTATGTTAGTCGTACTAATAAGTATATTGATGAAACGCAACCATGGAGCTTAGCAAAAGAAGAAGCCAATAAAGACCGTCTTGGTAATGTTATGGCACATTTAGTTGACGCATTACGCCGTATCGGGATTTTATTACAACCATTCCTAACTCGAACGCCAGCAAGCATATTTGAACAAATCGGTGTAGTAGAAGAGTCAGATAAAGAGTGGAATACATTAAACGATACGGATATTATTGTTGCGGGTACTAAGGTAACGAAGAAAGACGCGATTTTCCCTCGTTTAGATGCAAAAGAAGAAATAGAGATCATAAAAAATATGATGAAAAAACCGGCGCCGAAGAAAGAAGCAGAAAAAGTAGAAACAAAAGAAGAAGTAATATATGACGATTTTATGAAATTGGATTTTCGAGTAGCAGAAATAATACAAGCAGAAAAAGTTAAAAAGGCAGATAAATTATTAAAAATACAGATTGATTTAGGCTCAGAAAAACGACAAATTATTTCTGGTATTGCTGAATTTTATACAACAGAAGAATTGATAGGCAAAAAAGTAATTTGTATAACAAATCTAAAGCCTGTTAAACTTCGTGGTGAAATGTCACAAGGTATGATTTTGTCTGGAGAAGATGAGAATGGCAACCTTTCTCTAGCAACAGTAGAACAAGACTTACCAAATGGATCAGTTGTAAAGTAATAGCAAAAAGAGAACGCTTATCAAAGCTGATAGGCGTTTTCGCTTGTTAAAATAAAACTAATTTCATAAAAACCATTGTCAATTCAGAAATTATTAGATCCGACGCAATGTACGCGCTCCTCAAGTGAAATTGACTCCCTTCAGGCACGGCTTCATCTAACTCGGAAGCACAGAACGCTCCCGAGTGGCTCTTCAGCCCGTGCTGTTCCTGCAGGACAAGGAATGCTTAGACAGCGACACTCGCACGAGAAAGGGTTTTATATTTTCGAGGATGTCGCCAATTTCACTTGATACGCTAGTTTTTTCTACAAAAAATAACTGTAAAAAATAGCGATGGAAATATACGTAGACTCCTGTGGGAACAGCGCGAGCTGAAGATCCACTTAGTAAAGCGATTTTTGGCCCTGCGATTACTCGGCCCACCGAAAACATTTGCTTTACTAAGTTAGCTGAAGCCGTGCCCACGGAAGGCGTAGTATATTTCCAGAGCGGTATGTTACGTCGCAATTTCTATCTACTAGGAAGTTGAAGCGAGAGAGTTTACGAAAAGAGTCTAAATAAAAGGAGTTATAATAAAATGTTATTTGATACGCATGTACATTTAAATGTAAAGCAATTCGATGAAGATCGTGAGGAAGTGATTAAACGTGCGAAAGAAGCGGGTGTCACTCATATGGTGATTGTTGGTTTTGATCATGAAACAATTCCGAGAGCTATTAAGTTAGCTGAAGAGAATGAGAACTTCTATGCAGCAGTAGGTTGGCATCCGGTTGATGCGATCGACTTTACAGAAAAAGAATTGGCATGGTTAGAAGAACTAGCCTCACACCCAAAAGTTGTGGCACTAGGAGAGATGGGGTTAGATTATCATTGGGATAAATCACCTAAGGCTATTCAAAAAGAAGTTTTTCGTAAACAAATTCAATTAGCACGCAAGGTGAATTTACCAATCATTATTCATAATAGAGAAGCAACAGAGGATATAATGACTATTTTGCAAGAAGAAAATGCAGCAGATGTAGGTGGAATCATGCATTGTTATAATGATTCAGCTGAATATGTGCCAGCGTTTATTGGGATGAACTTTTACATTTCATTAGGTGGACCTGTTTCATTCAAAAATGCAACCTTGCCAAAAGAAGTCGCCAAAATGGTACCAGCAGATCGGTTATTAATTGAAACGGATTGCCCGTTTTTAGCACCTCATCCAAAGCGTGGTAAGCGGAATGAACCTGCTTACGTTGCTTTAATTGCTGAAAAGATAGCAGAATTAAGAGAGGTTCCAGTAGAAGAGATTGCAAGTATAACCAAGGAAAATGCCGATCGATTATTCCGTTTAAATGATTAAATCAAGGTTAATTTGCTTATATTACGGAAATGTAACGTTAATTAGAGAATGTAACCTTTTCTTAATATAGATGAAATAAACCTTCTTAAACCAAGTGCAAACACTGATATCAATGGTTTTAAGTGATTACAGCAAGAGAAAAGCCCATTTGACAGGCCTATACGTTGTTTATATAATACAACAGCGGGAACGAAGGAGGCAAATGAGCATGAAGAATCTTTTAAATTTATTGCCAGCATTTCGATCGAAATTGGTAATCCCTGTTATATCAGTAATAGCATTATTCCTATTTGTAGGCTTTGTATCATTTGAAGCAACTAAGGTAGAAGTTAATGTTACACAAAATGGTGAAACAACAACAGTTGAGACACATGCTGAAACTGTAGCAGACCTAATAGATGAACTAGAACTAAATGTGGGAGAACACGACTTACTTTCGCATAAAACAGACGAACTTATAACAGCTAATATGGATATTCAATATAAACAAGCAAAAAACCTCGTATTAACAATTGATGAGGAAGAAGAGGTTTACTACACAACGCAGGATACAGTAGCTTCGTTTTTAGAAGAAGCGCAAGTAGAAGTTGGCGATCATGATGTGCTATCAGTAGATCCTTCTGCTGCAATTGAAAATGACTTGGAAATTGAACTTAATAAAGCAATGCAGGTAACCATTAATGATGGTGGAGAAGAAAAACAAGTTTGGACTACAGAAGAGACTATATCTGACTTGCTAGCTGATCAATCCATTGAATTAAATGAGTTAGACCGTGTAGAACCGGAAGAAACAAAAGATGTCATAGCTGATTCAGCTGTAACAATAACCCGCGTAGAAAAAGTAACGGATATAGTGGAAGAAACGATAGACTATTCTACTGTAACGAAAAGCGATAACTCTTTAACAAAAGGCAAAGAAGAAGTTGTAACTGCTGGAGAAGAAGGTTTAGTTGAAAAGAAATATGAGGTTACCCTAGAAAATGGGGAAGAAGTAGAGAGAGAACTTATTAATGAAGAAATTAAAAAAGAAAGTGAAAAACGTGTTGTCGCAGTTGGAACAAAAGAAGAAGTTGCAACAACAACTGTAGCAAGCACTGCGACTGAAACGGTTTCTCGTGGAGATAGCAGTAGTAAAACACTTTACATGAAGGCAACAGCATATACAGCGAATTGCAACGGATGTTCAGGTATAACAAGCACTGGCATTGATTTAAAAAGCAACCCAAACGCAAAAGTTATTGCAGTTGATTCAAGTGTTATTCCTTTAGGAACGAAAGTATGGGTTGAAGGATATGGTAATGCTGTCGCTGGTGATACAGGTGGCGCTATAAGTGGAAATAAGATAGATGTACATGTATCTTCAAATAGCGAAGCGCTGAGCTTTGGTGTTAGAAATGTTAAAGTTAAAATTTTAGACTAATTTAAAATAAAGACGCCTTTACCCACTGTGGTGAGGGTGTTTTTTTGTTTCTTAGATATGGCTAGTCTTTCATTTTTTGGTTGAAGACTCTATAATGAAAAAGATAAATGCATACATGAACGGTATGGAGGAAATAAAAGTGCAAATTAAAGAAGTTATTGTAGTAGAGGGAAAAGACGATACAGCAAAAGTAAAACAAGCTGTAGATGCAGATACGATTGAAACAAACGGCTCCGCTGTCAATGATCGAATTATAGAACAAATTATGCATGCGCAACAAAAACGTGGGGTAATCATTTTCACAGATCCAGATTATCCAGGACAGCGTATTCGCCACATTGTTTCGAATGCAGTGCCGGGTTGTAAACATGCATTTTTAACAAAAACAGAGGCGCGAGCAAAAAGAGATAAGGGAATTGGAATTGAACATGCAAAGATTGAAACAATAAAAGAGGCATTAGCTGCTGTTTATCAATTGGATGATACATATGTTAGTGAGATTAGTCGAGAGGATTTACTTGCTTTTGGTTTGATAGGTGGTCGACATGCCAAAGAACGGAGAGAAAAATTAACAGAACAACTCCGAATGGGTTATGCTAACGGAAAACAGCTAATTAAACGATTACAAATGTTTAGAATTACAAGAGAAACCTTTGAAGAAACAATGGTTACTATATTGCAGGAGGAACAAGATGAATAAACATAAGGCAATCGCCACACCAACAAAAACAAAAGAAATATTAAATAAATATGGTTTCTCATTCAAAAAAAGTTTAGGGCAAAACTTTATTATTGATGTAAATATTTTAACAAAAATTTTAGAAAAAGCAGAAGTGACAAAAGAAGTTGGTGTAATTGAAATCGGGCCGGGTATGGGTGCGTTGACCGAACAAATTGCGATTCACGCAAAGCAAGTAGTGGCATTTGAGATTGATCAACGCTTAGCGCCTATTCTAGAAGAAACACTTATGGAATATGATAATGTTTCTATCGTTTATCAAGACGTATTAGAAGCGGATGTGGCAAGTATCATATTAGAACATTTTGAGGTGGATCAAAAGGTCAAACTAGTAGCGAATTTGCCCTACTACGTAACGACACCAATATTAATGAAGTTGCTAATGGCTCGGTTGCCGTTAGCAAGTATAACGGTAATGATTCAAAAGGAAGTAGCAGATCGAATGGCTGCTAAACCTAACACGAAAAGTTACGGTTCATTGTCGATTGCTGTGCAATACTACACAGAAGCGTCCGTCGTATTACATGTTCCAAAGACTGTTTTTATGCCACAACCTAATGTTGACTCTGCTGTCCTTCATTTAGAAATACGCGATAAACCACTTGTAGAAGTAAATGATGAGGATTTTTTCTTTGACTTAGTAAGAGCTTGTTTTGGACAACGCCGAAAAACATTAAGGAACAATTTAGTACGCCATTTTACAGATGAATATACGAAAGAAGCACTTGAAATAAAACTTCAAGAGGCGAATATTGATGGAACAAGACGCGGAGAATCTTTATCGATTCAAGAATTTGCTGATTTAGCAAATGTATTTTCAGGCTAAGATGGGTTCGGTTTATCGTTTCATCCGCACAACTTTTCACCTCGACACATAGGTTATGTTATAAGATTTTTCGACTGTGAATATGAGGTGGAAAGCGAATGTCTTTTATGGTTGGTGAGTTAGTCACAAGAGAGTCCTATCAGCATGATATATTGTTTCGGATAAGTTCCGTTTCAAATCAATCAGCAGTGTTACATGGTGAAGATATCCGTTTAGAGGCAGATGCACTACTGGAAGATTTAGAAAAAGTACCAGAACGAGATATCGAAAAAATTAAAATAAAAGGTAAAGAAAAAGAGGACTATTCTTTTCGTTTATTTCGTCAAGATTATCAATTAATGAAAGAAAAGCGTACCTATGAGTCAACGAGTGGTTATCAGCAAGATTCAAATTTTTTTCAATTACCAGCACGTGTCTTGCATTTAGATGGTGACCGTCTTTACTTAAAGAAGTGTATTGACTTATATCAACGGATGGGTTTACAAGTACATGGTTTGTATGTAGATGAAAAAGAAATGCCAAATGAAATTGGGCGTTTAGTTAAAAAGATTCAACCAGATATGATTGTTATTACTGGGCATGATGCCTTTTCTAGGAACAAAGGTGAGAAAAATGATATTCGAGCATACCGACACTCAAAATATTTCGTTGATACAGTTAGAGAAGCGCGAGCAATAGTCCCTAATGTTGATCAGCTAGTTATTTTTGCAGGTGCATGTCAATCACACTTTGAGTCATTAATTAGAGCTGGAGCTAACTTTGCCAGTTCTCCATCTAGGATAAACATACATGCGCTAGACCCGGTTTATATAACGGCTAAAGTTGCTTACACGTCATTTATGGATAAGGTTAGTGTCTATGAAGCATTACGTAATACGCTAACAGGAGAAAAAGGTTTAGGTGGAATTGAAACAAAGGGTTTACTTCGAACTGGTATGCCGTATGTGAAAGAAGACTTAACAAGTGATTAGAAGAATATCAAAGGAAATGGCTGAAAAACGCTATTTCTTTTTTTGTACACATAATTTTACAGGTTTGTGAGAGAATAATAAATAATTAGCCGCGAACGAAACATTTTGTTGACAAACAAATATGTATATTGTTATAATTAATCCTTTTGTTGACGGTAATACAAGCTTGTGGTATACTAATCTTAGTGAGGTGGAGTATATTGGCGAAAACATTAGTCGAAATAAAACGAGGTCTTGATGGTCAAATTGGTAAACGTTTAAGGTTAACGGCCAATGGTGGAAGAAGAAAGACAGTAGAACGTTATGGTACACTAGAAGAAACATATCCAGCAGTCTTTATTGTGGCTTTGGATCAAGAAGAAAATGCTTTTGAACGTGTTTCTTATAGTTATGCAGATGTTTTGACAGAAACAGTAGAGCTAAACTTCATCGAAGGCAGGACTGCACTAGCAGTTGGAGAACAGTAGACTTTGTTTACTGTTTTTTTGTGCTTTAATTTCCAATAAAACAAATAATTACTAAGGTTTATTTAATTGTTATTGCTCACACTATAAATGCAACCTATTTCATAAAAAGAAAGGAGCGATCTCTCTCCGATGAGCAGACGTAAAGGAATTATGTCCAATCAATTAAAAGAAGAGATTGCAAAAGAATTAGGTTTTTATGAAACAGTTCAAAAAGAAGGTTGGGGCGGTATCCGTGCTCGTGATGCAGGTAATATGGTAAAGCGAGCAGTGGAAATGGCCGAAGAACAATTAATACGAGACAAATCCAATTAGTTGGGTTTGTCTCTTTTTTAAATATATAGTATGTTATCATTGGATAAAGTACGTAAGAGTGCGTAAAACGTGATTATGTAAAGAAGAATGAAGTGGGTGAATGGGATGTATGTTTTAGAGAAGGCGCCAGCTAAAATTAACTTATCGCTGGATGTGTTACATAAACGTCCAGATAATTATCATGAGATTGAAATGGTAATGACAACAGTTGATCTGGCTGACCGAATTGAATTAACTAGCATTGATACGGATAAAATTGTAATGGGTTCAGAAAGTCGATTTATACCAAACGACGAACGAAACCTTGCTTATCGTGCGGCAAAGTTGATTAAAGATAAATACCATATAAATAAAGGTGTACATATAACGGTTGAAAAGTTTATTCCTGTAGCTTCGGGTTTAGCTGGTGGTAGTAGTGATGCAGCGGCTACACTCCGTGGATTAAATCGACTTTGGTCGCTTAATATCCCAACTGCTGAATTGGCGGAGATAGGCTCTGAAATAGGTTCGGATGTTTCATTTTGTGTATATAATTCAACTGCTGTGGTAAGAGGGAGAGGCGAAAAAATCACAGAGTTACCATCGCCTCCAACTTGTTGGGTGGTGCTTGCCAAACCGATGATAGGTGTTTCAACGCCAAGTATCTATCAGCATTTGGAATTAGATAACATTAAACACCCCGATACAGAGGGGATGATAGATGCGATCAAATCAAATGACTATATAAAAATGACGAATAAATTAGGGAATGTATTGGAAGGAGTTACGCTTCCTTTATATCCTGAAGTACAACAAATAAAAAATAAAATGATTAGTTCGGGTGCAGATGCAGTTCTAATGAGTGGGAGTGGTCCAACAATGTTTTCACTTGTTGCACAAGAAAGCCGAGCATATCGAATTTATAATAGTTTACGTGGTTTTTGTGAAGAAGTGTTTGTAGTACAAATGTTAGGGTGAAAACAAGGACTTGATTAAACACGTATAAAATGATATATTTAATTAAAAATATTCGGGTTTTGAGGTGTGAAAATGAAAAGAAGCGATCGGTTGATAGGAATGACACATTATGTTTTGGAACATCCAATGCAATTGATTTCGTTGCCATATTTCTCAGATAAATATTTAGCAGCAAAATCATCTATAAGTGAAGATTTGGCTATCATGAATAATATGTTTCAAAAAGAAGGAATTGGTTATCTAGAATCAGTTTCTGGAGCTGCTGGTGGCGTTCGTTATATTCCGCAGTATGCCCACCAAAAGAGTGAGGATTTTATTGAAAAGTTATGTCGTCGTTTAGAGGATCCGGAACGACTATTGCCAGGTGGTTATTTGTTTATGAGCGATATTTTAGGTGAACCTGAGACAATAAGAGAAATAGGAAGGCTTTTTGCAACGGAATTTTCCTCACTAGGAATTGAAGCAATTGTTACTGTAGCAACAAAAGGAATTCCTTTAGCTTATGCAGTAGCTTCTTTCTTAAATGTTCCGGTTGTAATTGTAAGACGCGACCCGAAAATTACTGAGGGTTCTACCGTTAGCATTAACTATGTTTCTGGATCGACAAGAAAGATTCAAACAATGGTTCTAACAAAGCGTAGTTTAAAACAGGGTACAACAGTTTGTATCATTGATGATTTTATGAAAGCTGGCGGTACAATTGATGGTATGAAAAATTTATTAAAGGAATTTAATGCCAATGTAGCTGCAATCGGTGTGTTAGCGGAGGCTGAAGATGAGGAAGAGGAACGCGTAGTAGAAGAATATACGTCACTTGTACAAATAGCTAACGTTGATGTGCGAAATAAGCATGTTGAACTACGTAAAGGTAACTATTTTGCTCACTAGTAACATCTGTACGTAGAATCCTTAAAGCGTTATCATATTAGATTCTATAGGTATTTATGACATCTTTTTGGCTTATTTTTGTCAAGTTAAACAAAAAACATAATTTAAACAAATAATTTTTAAATATAAGCAGGATTTCCTGCTTTTTTGTTGAATCTATGGTAATAAGTTCAAATTGGGAAAAGGTGGTGAACATAATGGAAGTAACAGACGTTAGATTACGCCGCGTGAATACCGAAGGAAGAATGCGAGCAATTGCTTCTATTACATTAGATCAGGAGTTTGTCGTGCATGATATTCGTGTAATTGATGGCAACAACGGTTTATTTGTAGCTATGCCTTCTAAAAGGACTCCAGACGGAGAGTTCAGAGATATTGCGCACCCTATTAATTCTAATACACGTGCTAAGATACAGGATGCTGTATTAGAAGAGTATCATCAGGCTGGAGAAATAGATGAAGTAGAGTATGAGGAAGCAGGAGCAGGAGCTTCTTAAATTGTTTCATCTGAATGACAGTAAGAGTCTAATCTAAAAAGATTAGGCTTTTTTGTTTATAGAACATATAAAGAATAGAAAGAAGTCTCGATAGATTTACCTCGTATTTTAATAATTACAAGGTTTTAAAAATAATAAAGTATGTAGAACGTTAAGTTAATTAAGTAAGGTATGAGATATTGTAGTATACTGTTGAAATGGTCGCTGTTTTAAGATATATTCGATAATGGATATCTAAAGATGTTTTGAATACGTAGATAAACTGTTATACTTATCTCTAGGTTATAAAATAAAAATATTATTGAAATAGATACATATTGAATGGAGGAAAACTTCATGACGAATAAATATGCTGTTGTGCTTGCTGCAGGACAAGGTACTCGAATGAAATCAAAGTTATATAAAGTATTACATCCTGTAATGGGACGCCCGATGGTGCAACACGTAATTGATCAATTACAAGCAGTGCAACTTAATAAAATTATTACGATTGTAGGTTTTGGAGCAGAAAAAGTGAAAGAACAACTCGGTTCTGATTCAGAATTTGTAATTCAGAAAGAACAATTAGGAACAGGCCATGCAGTAAGACAGGCTGAACCAATACTTCTAAATGAAGAAGGTGTTACACTCGTGATTTGTGGTGATACACCATTGCTAAGCAAAGAAACAATACAGGCGTTATTTGATCACCACGAACAATCAGAAGCTAGAGCCACTGTTCTTACAACTTCTATAACGGACCCTAGTGGTTATGGTCGTGTTATTAGAGATGATAACAATAATGTTGCAAAAATTGTCGAGCATAAGGATGCAACGGCGGAACAATTAGCTGTAAATGAAATTAATACAGGAACTTATTGTTTTGATAACCAAACATTATTTCAAGCACTAAAGAAAGTATCAAACGATAATGTACAAGGAGAATATTATTTACCTGATGTGATGGAGATTATAAAGAATGATGGTCAAAAAATTTCAGCATACCAAACAGAAGATGCTGAGGAAACTATCGGAGTTAACGATCGCATTGCATTAGCAAAAGCAGAAAAATTAATGAAGAACCGAATAAATAACAACCATATGAAAAATGGTGTTACTATTATTGATCCTGATCATACATATATAGAGCCAAAAGTCACTATTGCAAGTGATGTGGTGATTGAACCAGGTTGTGTTCTCCGTGGTGATACATCTATTGCTACTGATTGTGTTATTGGACCAAATAGTGAGATTAATAATTGTGATATAGGGGAAAATACTACCATAAAACAAAGCGTTGCCCAAGATAGTCAGATAGGAAAAGACGTTCAAATTGGACCATATGCTCATATTCGTCCGGAAGCAGAAATAGGCGATGAAGTGAAAATCGGTAATTTTGTCGAGATTAAAAAATCACGTATTGACTCAAAGAGTAAAGTATCCCATTTAAGTTATATAGGTGATGCAGAAATAGGTGAAAATGTAAACGTTGGTTGTGGAACGATTACAGTTAACTATGATGGGAAAAATAAACATCTTACAAAAATTGAAGATGATGCCTTTATTGGTTGTAATTCAAATTTAATTGCCCCGGTTACGATTGGAAAAGGTTCTTATGTAGCAGCGGGTTCAACAATTAGCAAGAATGTCCCGACAAATGCGCTATCAATAGCCCGATCAAAACAAGAAAATAAAATAGATTATGCTGAAAAGATAAAAAATAAACTTAAATAGGTTAAATGGAGGTTCGACTAAATGTCAACGGAATATAAAGATTCTTTTTTGAAAGTCTTTACGCTAAATTCTAATCCTACTCTAGCTGAGGAGATAGCCGAGCAAATAGGCGTTACATTGGGTGAGTGTTCCGTCACTTCCTTTAGTGATGGAGAAATTCAAATTAATATAGAAGAAAGTGTGCGTGGCTGTGATGTATATGTTGTACAATCAACTAGTGGCCCTGTGAATCAGCATATAATGGAATTACTTATCATGATTGATGCGTTAAAACGCGCATCAGCAAAAACAATTAACATCGTCATGCCTTACTATGGCTATGCAAGACAAGATAGAAAGGCGCGAGCAAGAGAGCCGATTACTGCGAAATTAGTAGCAGACTTATTACAAGTAGCTGGTGCATCACGTGTTATCTCATTAGATTTACATGCACCACAAATTCAAGGATTCTTCAACATTCCGGTTGACCAACTAGTAGGTGTACCAATTTTATCAGATTATTGGTCTGAAAAAGGTTTAGAGGATGTCGTAGTTGTCTCTCCAGACCATGGTGGTGTGACTAGAGCAAGACAGTTAGCAGATCGATTAAAGGCTCCTATTGCAATCATTGATAAGCGACGACCTCGTCCAAATGTAGCAGAAGTGATGAACATTGTTGGTAATGTGCAAGGGAAGACAGCCATTTTGATTGATGATATTATCGATACAGCAGGTACAATTACATTAGCGGCAGATGCTCTAATTGAAAGTGGAGCAAAAGAAGTGTATGCTTGTTGTACACACCCAGTTTTATCAGGTCCCGCAATGGATAGGATTGGTAATTCATCTATTAAAGAATTGGTCGTAACGAATTCTATTGCGTTACCTAAAGAAAAACAAACAGAGAAAGTTATTACATTATCAGTAGCGCCGTTGATTAGCGAAGCTATCATTCGTGTACACGAGCAATTATCAGTAAGTGTATTATTTGATTAACTATTTATGTTTAACATTTTTATAATAGGGAAATACAAGAGATACTAGGTAGATAAATATTAAAGTAGTGAAAATTATTGGAGGTCGAGAAACGTGTCAGTAAAACTTAAAGCAAATAGTAGAAAAGATTTAAAAAATTCAAGTACAAAGCAAATAAGAAGTGAAGGATTTATCCCAGCAGTTCTTTATGGTAATGATAAAGAGCCAAAAACGATTTCTGTTAACAGCATTCAATTGTTGAAAACAGTACGTGATGAGGGTAAAAACGCAATTATTTCATTGGATGTAGAAGGCGAAGTAGTGGATGTAATGCTACATGATTATCAGGTTGAACCAATTAAAGATCAATTAATTCATGCAGACTTCTATATTGTTAACATGTCACAAGAAATGGATGTATTAGTTCCAATTCACTTAGATGGCGAAGCGCAAGGTACGAAAGATGGCGGTGTTTTACAACAACCATTATATGAATTATCAGTTCGTGCAAAACCGGCTGATATTCCTGAAGAAATAAAGGTTGATGTATCTGCATTAGAGATTGGTGATAGTATTATGGTCTCAGATCTAAAAGAAGGTAAAAACTTTGAAATCTTAGAAGATGAAAATGCAACAATCGTAACTGTTTCTGTTCCTGATGAAGAACCAGAAGAAGTAACAGAAGAAGAAGATGCAGAGCCAGAAGTTATTAATGAAAAAGCAGCAGAAGAAGAATAATAACAACGAAAAATAGTTAAATAAAAAAGCTTGGGCTTGATTAGCCCAAGCTTTTCCGCTATGTATTAAATCAAATTAGTATACTTATAAACTCAACTGTTTCAAATAAGCACTAATCATTGACTGTGTTATGTTTGGGCTATATTTGATCTTTTACTTAACAGTAATGAAAAAGGCCTGCTTTCTAACATGTACGCTTGATAGAGGTTAAAATTAATATATTAGCTGCTTGTCACAGATTTTTATTATGCTTATTACAACAGGGGCTCACTTTGTGCTGATTGATTGTAGCGTAAGGCAGTCGACTCCTGCGGGAAAAGCAAGATCTGAAGATCCACTTCGTAAAGCGATTTTTCTTTACGAAGTTAGCCTGAAGACTTGCCCGCGGAAAGCGACTGCCTGTAGCGGAAATCAACATGGCAGTTACGACAGAGTCTATGGTATTTCAAATAAAATTGACGAGACTCCAGTAGGAACAGCAAATGTTTTCGATGGGATGAGTAATCGCAATCCCACGGGCTGAAGATCCACTCGGAAGCGTTATTTGCTTCCGAGTTAGCTGAAGCCGTGCCTACGGAAAGGGAGTCAATTTTATTTGAGAAGCTGGTGATAAACTCTAGCTACGACGGGGTTTCTCTCAAGTTCGTCAGATAAAAATGCAGATGATTTTAATAGAAGTATGAAGGAAACTTCAATTTTGGATTGTAATACTTCCTTTTTAAACCAATGATTAAGTGCCTGTTGTACACTTTACACTGTGAAAGTTGAGTTATAAAGTAAATAGTAAGAGAAAGACGTGAACGCTATGAAATGTATTGTTGGATTAGGAAATCCAGGTATGAAATATAAAAATACGCGACACAATATTGGGTTTATGGTTATGGATGAACTAGCGAGACGCAATAAGTGGGAAATTAATAAAAAAAAATTTAATGGTGATTATACAATTGAAATGGTTAATCAAGAAAAAATAATTTTATTGAAGCCGCAAACTTTTATGAATTTATCTGGTGAATCATTACGCCCGTTAATGGAATTTTATGAATTAGAAGCTGAGGATGTTCTTGTCGTATATGATGATTTAGACTTACCAACTGGTAAAATACGTTTACGACAAAAAGGTGGTCATGGTGGACATAATGGTATAAGATCAATAATTGATCAATTGGGTACGAAAGATTTTAACCGATTACGTATCGGGATTGATCGTCCAATAACTAACATGTCTGTAGTTGATCATGTTCTTGGGAAATTTGATAAGTCACAACTAGTATTAGTAAATGATAGTATTGAAAAGGCAGTAGAAGCCTCAGAATCTTGGATGCAAAAGTCTTTTCAAGAAGTCATGAATGATTTTAATCAATAGACATATAATAGAGAACAGTAAATGATGTATAAAGATACCTCCAGTGGACAGACTAATAAAAGGGAAAATGCGCTGTTGGAGGTTAAATGCATGACAATAAATTATAAATGCAAACATTGTAGCCAAGTGCTAGGAACTTTAGAAGAACAAATGGTAGACACAAATACTTTGGGTTGGCAACATTTATCATTACAAGAAAAGAAAGAAATGATCCATTATCAATCAAATGGTGATATTGAAATCCATGCGATATGTGAGGATTGTCAGGAAACATTAGAACATAACCCTGAATATCACGCGTTAGATTATTTTATTCAATAAGAATTTTGGTGTAATGGAGTTTTTGATGAAAAAACAGTCGATAAAAAATGGTAGAAAAGCGAAAATGGCTTTGGTTTGTTAACCAAGGCATTTTTGTACGTTATAGATGGATTGGAAAGCATACACTGTATCGCATCGTTTTAGGGGGAAACATTATGCAAGGAATAAAAGAGTATTTAAATAGCTATGATGATTTTAATTCGGTTATTGACGGCGTAAAAGTTGGTCTAAGTGAGCAACTTGTTAGTGGTTTATCTGGTTCAGCACGTAGTACGTTAGTTGCTATGTTACAAACCGCAGTTGATAAGCCGGTTTTACTAGTAACACATCAATTAACTCAAGCACAGCAGCTCTATGATGATTTAATTGAATTATCAGATCAAGACAATGTATATCTTTATCCAGTAAATGAATTAGTAGCATCCGAAATCGCTATAGCAAGTCCAGAAATGCGAAGTCAACGAATTACCGCTCTAACAAAGTGGTCTCAAGCGAAAAATGGCGTATTAGTTGCACCTGTTTCGGCTTTAAAAAGAGTATTGCCACCAAAACATTATTGGGATACCTATCAATTAAGTTTTGAGATTGGAAAGGAGATCCCAATTAAACAGTATATGACATCATTACTGGAAATGGGCTACGATCGAGTCGACATGGTATCTAGTCCTGGTGAATACAGTATGCGCGGTGGGATTATTGATATGTATCCGATTACAGAGTCAAATCCAATACGGGTCGAGCTATTTGATGAGGAAGTGGATTCAATTCGTTTTTTTGATGCCGCATCCCAGCGTTCATTAGAGAAATTAGATCATATGACAATAACTCCTGTTACGGAGCTTCTTTTAACGAATAAGGATATACAACTAGGTGCAAATCGATTAGAAGCAGAATTAGCTGCATCGTTAAAAAAATTAAAAGACTCTGGTGCAAAAGAAGTGTTGTCAGAAACAATTAGTCACGATATTGATCGAATGAAAGAGCTAGAACGTTTTCAAGAAATGTATAAGTATGGTGGTTTTTTCTATGAGACTCCTGCTAGTTTACTAGACTATTTACCAAAAGACGGTTGTATTGTTTTAGAAGAGATGAGTCGTATACAAGAAACCGCTATACATCTAGACGAAGAAGAAGCCCAATGGCATAACTCGCTGTTGGAAGTTAATAAAATGGTACGTGCTTTATTTATCTCTTATGATTGGCATACAGTTTGGCAAAAAATGACACACCCGAAAATTTATTTATCGGTATTTCTTCGTCATGTTCCAAACACAACACCACAAAATATTGTCAATCTTTCTTGTCGTGTCATGCAAGAGTTTCATGGACAAATGAATTTATTGCAAAATGAAATGGATCGTTGGAAGAAAGGCGATTATTCCATTATTGTTTTAGTTCCAGACGCCCAAAGAGCTGAAAAGGTTCAGTCCATATTACGGGATTATGATATGGAAGCTGTTCTTGCTGACCAATCCATTTCGTTACCTACACAGAATATCACCATTATGATTGGTGGGCTTAATGGAGGCTTTGAGTTACCGCTACATAAGTTGGCGATCTTAACAGAAAATGAATTATTCAAAAAAAATACGATACGTCCTAAAAGGAAACAAAAACAAAACATTTCAAATGCAGAACGAATTAAAAATTACCAAGAATTGAAAATTGGTGATTATGTTGTTCATGTTCATCACGGAATAGGTCGCTTTGTTGGTATTGAAACACTTGTTGTAAATGAAGTTCATAAAGATTATATGCTATTAAAATATTCTGGTGATGACAAGTTATTTGTACCAATTGACCAGATTGACTTAGTACAAAAATATGTAGGATCAGAAGGAAAAGAACCAAAACTTTATAAGCTTGGTGGAACGGAATGGAAGAAAGTAAAAAGTAAAGTTCAATCTACAGTTGAAGATATTGCAGATGATTTAATTGAATTGTATGCAGAACGTGAGGCCGCAAAAGGATATGCCTTTGCAGAGGATACCGCTATGCAACGTGAGTTTGAAGATGTCTTTCCTTATCAAGAAACAGAGGATCAACTACGGTGTATCGAAGAAATCAAACAAGATATGCAACGTATTCAACCAATGGATCGTTTGCTTTGTGGTGATGTAGGGTATGGTAAAACAGAAGTAGCGATTCGTGCAGCTTTTAAAGCGATCACAGAAGGCAAACAGGTCGCTATTTTAGTTCCAACTACGATATTAGCTCAACAGCACTATGAGACGGTTACGGAACGTTTTCAAGATTATCCAATTAACATTGGCTTGTTAAGTCGTTTTCGTACCCGAAAAGAGCAAAAGGCTACACTAGAAGGTATGGAAAAGGGTCTTGTTGACCTAGTGATTGGTACACATCGTTTGTTATCTAAGGATGTTATTTACAAAGATATTGGTTTATTGGTTGTTGATGAAGAACAACGATTTGGTGTGAAGCATAAAGAAAAGATTAAACAATTAAAAACAAATATTGATGTGTTAACTTTAACAGCAACACCAATACCAAGAACATTGCATATGTCTATGCTAGGAGTCAGAGACTTATCTGTAATTGAGACACCTCCAGCAAATCGTTTTCCGATTCAGACCTATGTATTGGAGTATAATCCTGTTTTTCTAAGAGAAGCAATAGAACGTGAAATGGGACGTGGTGGACAAGTATTCTTCTTATACAATCGTGTTGAAAACATTGAAAGAATGGCACAACAGATTAGTTCATTAGTCGGTGATGCTAGAGTAGCCGTAGCTCATGGCCAAATGAATGAGTCAGAGTTAGAGAATATAATGCTAAGTTTTCTAGAAGGTGAGTATGATGTGCTTGTTAGCACTACTATCATTGAAACTGGTGTGGATATACCAAATGTAAACACATTAATTGTGTATGATGCTGATCGTATGGGACTAAGTCAACTTTATCAGTTAAGAGGACGTGTAGGACGTAGTAATCGTATTGCATATGCTTACTTCACTTACCAAAAGGATAAGGTATTAACCGAAGTTGCGGAAAAACGATTACAGTCAATTAAAGAATTTACTGAACTTGGATCAGGTTTTAAAATTGCAATGCGTGATCTATCAATTCGAGGAGCTGGTAATATTATAGGTGCCCAACAACATGGATTTATTGATTCAGTAGGTTTTGATATGTATTCACAAATGCTAAAAGAAGCCATTGATAAGCGGAAAGTTGACTTGACAGATGAAGTGGAAGTTGTACCATTCGAACCTGAAATGAAGCTTACGATAGATGCTTATATTCCAGATACGTATATCCCAGATGGTAAACAAAAAATCGATATGTATAAACGTTTTCAAGCGATTACTACGTTGGAAGATGTAGAAGATGTTCGTGAAGAATTAACCGATCGTTTTGGCGATTATCCATTAGAAGTTGCAAATCTAATTGATGTTACAACTTTGAAAGTGGAAGCGAAAAAGAATAGCGTAGAATCGATTAAAGAGAAGAAGAAACAAATTGAAATAATAGTAGATCAACAAAAAAGCCAAGAGATTGATGGAGAAAAATTATTTGAATATACCACGCAGTTTGGACGCGATATGCAACTTGGTACAGATAATCTAAATTTGAAAATTAGTTTTACATTAACAGAAAAAGTGTATCCCAAGCGCTATGAACACGTGTTAGCTTTTATCAAAGCTTTAGGAGCAATGCAACGAGATGTTATTAAAAAGGATGTATAGTTCTTTTAACAAGCAACCATACTAAATATTACAACGGGTTATTTCTGTTTCTATATAGCCATTCAGAAACAGAACCAGTGTAATAATCATCAGAGAAAGAGAGGTAACACTCATAATGAAAGCTACAGGAATTGTACGTCGCATTGATGATTTAGGAAGAGTAGTTATTCCAAAAGAGATAAGAAGGACGTTACGAATAAGAGAAGGGGACCCATTAGAGATCTTTGTTGATCGTGAAGGGGAAGTGATATTAAAGAAATATTCACCAATTCGTGAACTTGGAACTTTTGCAAAAGAATATGCTGAAGCTATTTTTGAATCTATCGGAAATGGAGTTTTAATTTGTGACCGTGATAACTTTATAGCGGTAGCAGGTGAATCTAAAAAGGACTATTTAGGAAAAAATATATCACAATCAATAGAAAAAGTTATGGAAGATCGGACAGGTTTAATGAAACCTGATAATGTCGCATTAGAATTAGTTGCTGATCAAGAAATATTGAATGCTTCTTACGTCATGCATCCAATTATCGCAAATGGAGATCCGATTGGCTGTGTCATTATATTTTCAACTGAAAAGTCAATGTCAACCGTAGAGCAAAAAGCAGCAGAGACAGCAGCAAGTTTCTTAGCGAGACAAATGGATTGAGAATATGAAAAAAAGTGATGGGCCTTATGGTTAGCCATCACTTTTTTTGCTTTATTATTACTTAGTACTTGCCAATTATAACGTTTGCATATAGGATTAATAGTAGTAATGGGATGAATGGCAATAGCTTTGGGGGATTGTTATGGAACAAGAGCTTATGGTTGAAAAAGTCTTAAATAATAATGTCATTATTGCAACTCATCCGATTTATAAGGAAGTTGTTTTAATAGGAAAAGGCATTGGTTTTAACAAGAAACAGGGAGATGCTGTTCCGTTTGATCAAGCAGATAAGACTTTTCTATTAAAGGATAAGCAAGAAAAAGAACAGTATATGCATTTATTAGCTCATCTAGATAATGAGCTTATTAGCTTTATGAATGATATTTTGTTTTATATCGAAGAGCGAATGGGACATTCTTTGAATGAGCATATTCATGTTGCACTAACGGATCATTTAGCATTTGCGATTAATCGCGTGCATAAAAATATTCAGTTTAACAGTCCATTTTTGTTTGAAATTGAATCACTTTATCCAAAAGAATATCAAGTAGCGACTGAAGTAGTGGCTAAGATAAAAGAACGGTTAGATGTGGTTTTCCCAGATGGAGAAGTTGGATTTATTGCTTTGCATATTCATAGCGCAGTCACAGATAAATCGCTACATGATATTAATAAGCATCATCAGTTAATTACTAAGATGATTAAAGTAATAGAGGAGAACTTAGAGGTAAAAGTAGAAAAAGGAAATGTTAACTACAATCGTTTAATTCAACATTTACATAGAGCTATTGACCGTGTTTATCAAGGGGAAAAACTAGGTGAGCAAAAAACATTAGCAGAAATGTTGAAGATGACTTATCCTTTATGCTATAATCTTTCATGGAAGTTAATCAAAGTGATGCAGAGACAATTAAATAGGCCAGTAGATGATACCGAAGTATTATATTTGACAATTCATCTACAGCGTTTAACTGATAAAATTTAGTTACGTGTTACTGATACGATCAGGCATGAGTACAGAAGTTATCTTAGTTATTGATAGGATACACGTATCCAACCAATAACAAGAACTTTTATACTCATGCCTTTTTTGTGTGTTTATAACCTATAACTATTAGATTTAGTTGTTCTAGTGAGATTTTACAATTATGAAAAACGCTATTACATTCATTATATTTAATTTATTACACATACTAGAACCTGCATTACTATAAAAAGGAGGAATTCGTAATGTCAAACATATTTGGTACATTACAAAAAGTCGGGAAAGCACTTATGCTCCCTGTTGCGTTATTACCAGCTGCAGGTATTTTACTTGCATTTGGAACTAGTTTTGCTCAAGATCAATGGACAGAGCAGTTTACATGGTTTGCTAATCCGGGCGTATTAAAAGTTTTAGAGGTAATGGAAGCAGCTGGGGGAATTGTATTTGATAACTTACCGCTACTATTTGCTGTTGGGGTAGCGATCGGATTATCTAAAGGAGACGGTGTGGCAGGACTTGCTGCAATCATTGGTTATTTGATTATGAATGTAACGATGGGTGTATTCGAAAATGTAACACCAGACATGGCAGCAAATGAACCAGCCTACACAAATATGTTAGGAATTGATACCGTACAAACTGGTGTTTTTGGTGGTATTATAGTCGGTTTGCTTGCCTCGTTTCTCTATAATAGATATTTTAATATTGAATTACCACAATTCTTAGGTTTTTTTGCTGGGAAACGTTTTGTGCCAATTATTACAGCATTTAGTTCACTAATTTTAGGTATTATCATGGTATTTGTATGGCCATTTGCACAAGATGGCTTAAACGCATTATCACACTTAATGTTAGAAACAAACCGTACACTTTCAACATTTATCTTTGGTGTAATTGAACGTTCATTAATCCCGTTTGGTTTACACCATATTTTCTATTCACCATTCTGGTTTGAGTTTGGACAATATACCAACGCAGCTGGAGAGATTGTACGTGGTGACCAAACGATTTTCTTCGCACAATTAAAAGATGGTGTAGACTTTACAGCTGGTAACTTTATGACTGGTAAATTTCCATTTATGATGTTCGGACTTCCAGCAGCTGCACTAGCAATTTATCACACAGCTAGACCTGAAAAGAAAAAGCTTGTTGCAGGTATCATGGGTTCTGCTGCACTTACATCTTTCTTAACTGGTATTACAGAACCACTTGAATTCTCATTTTTATTTGTAGCACCTATATTATTTGGTATTCATGCAGTTTTTGCAGGTCTATCATTTATGACGATGTACTTGTTAGATGTTAAAATTGGTATGACATTTTCAGGTGGGCTAATTGATTTTATCCTATTTGGAGTTATGCCAAATAGAACGGAATGGTTCTGGGTAATTGTTGTTGGTCTTGTATTTGCTGTCATTTACTACTTTGGTTTCCGTTGGGCAATCTTGAAATTCAACCTAGCGACTCCAGGTCGTGAAAAAGCAGAAGAAGGCGATGATGATATACAAGAGAGTGGCGACGAAGATGATCGTCCATATGAGATACTTAAAGCAATGGGCGGACAAGAAAACATCACGAATTTAGATGCTTGTATAACACGCCTGCGTGTAAGTGTTGCTGATAAAGGAAATGTAGATAAAAAACGTCTGAAAAACTTAGGTGCTTCTGGTGTAATGGAAGTCGGCAATAACATTCAGGCAATATTTGGTACATCTTCAGACACGATTCGTGGCCAAATGCAAGATATTATTGATGGCAAAACACCACGTCAAAAGGAAGAAGAAAGTGATTCAACATCGCCTATGATTTCTGGTAAAATCGACTTAAGTAGTCCAATGGCAGGTGAAATTTTACCAATTTCGGAAGTGCCAGATCAGGTTTTCTCACAAAAAATGATGGGTGATGGCTTTGCGGTTAAACCAACTGCAGGAAAAGTAGTTGCTCCAGTAAACGGAAAAGTACTAAATATTTTCCCTACGAAGCACGCAATTGGTCTTCAAGCAGAAAATGGATTAGAACTATTGATCCATATCGGAATTGACACAGTGAAGCTTAAAGGTGAAGGTTTCACACAAAAAGTAGAAGAAGGACAAGAAGTGAAACAAGGAGATATCTTGATGGAAGTAGACTTAGATTATATTGCTGAAAATGCTGCATCAACGATCACACCGATTATTTTCACTAATCTACAAGAAGGTCAATCTATAGAAGTTAAAGCAGGACAAGTAAATGAAAATCAAGGCGGAATCGTCGAGATAAAATAAATAAATGTAACCTCTCTATCCTTAACAGGTTAGAGAGGTTTTTTTTTGTGGTATAATAGCATCCAGAAAGTATGATGTTAGACATAGAAAGGCACATGCTATGAAAAAAGAAAAATCAGATAAACAATTCTTTCAAGGAGCTCTATTGATCACACTAGCAGGGTTAATTAGTAAGATCTTAAGTGCAGGTTACCGGATACCATTACAAAACATTACAGGAGATGTAGGTTTTTATATATATCAACAAATATACCCTTTTTTAGGAATGGCATTGATGCTCGGTTTGTATGGATTTCCCTCAGCGATATCGAAATTAGTTGCGGAACAAAATGAGACCGACGATGGACAAATGCCTCTTTCTTTTTATTATCCGATATTTGGTTTAACCTCCCTTTTTTCCATAAGCCTAGTAGTGGCTATTTACTATTGTGCCCCTTTTATAGCCCAACTAATGGGTGATATTCAATTAATTGATCCGCTAAGAATGACGGCACTACCTTTCTTAGTTATTCCGCTTGTATCTGGATTGCGGGGAATTTTCCAAGGGTATAATAATATGCTACCAACTGCTAGTTCACAGATTATGGAACAAATTGTACGTGTTGGGTTTATAATTATGACCGCAATTTTTATAATTTCAAACCAAAAATCGTTATACATGATTGGCTCAGGAGCGGCTTTAGCTTCATTTTTAGGTGCTATTTGCGCATCTGTTGTATTATTACTATTTTGGAGAAAACAAAAAAGACAAACAACTGGCTTTGAAACGCGGTCTATTGATTGGAAGCGTACCGTTCGTGTTATCCTTGTCTATGGCATCGTAATTAGCATTAATCATATGCTACTACTGTTATTTCAATTTGCAGATGCGTTTACACTAATACCAGGTCTTTTGAAAAGCGATTTAGTCTTATTAGAAGCGCAGACTTGGAAAGGCATATTTGACCGCGGTCAACCATTGGTTCAGTTAGGAATCGTCATTGGATCCTCACTAGCATTAGCATTACTTCCAACAATCACTACACAGCGTTTAAACAGTAAACCAGATCAATTTTACGATTATATAAAAAGCTCGTGGAAATTCAGCCTTTATTTATCTGCTGGTGCCACCGCGGGATTGATTGCCCTTTTTCCTTATGTGAATATTTTGTTATTTAAAGATACAAGTGGTACGGTTACATTACAAATACTATCTATCACAATTGTATTGGCGTCCTTAAGTATTACTACAGCAACTATTTTACAAGGGCTAGGATATGTCTATCGAACAGCTTTATTTGTACTTATCGGAGTAGGTTTAAAGTGGGTGCTAAATATATATTTGGTACCATACTTTGGAGTTGTTGGTGCATCAATGGCAACGGTAACAAGTGCCGCGGTTGTATTTGTTTTTAACCTTTACCAAATTAAAAAAACATTACCACGTTTAAAACTAATTGATGTACCATGGTTACGTTTTTTCCTATCAATTAGTGGAATGCTCACTTTTATATTTGGAATGAACCGATATGGATATCAGTTATTGCAGGTGCAATCACGTATGGATCATCTAGGTTTTGTACTAGTGATAATTATCATAGGGGCCTTGATTTATCTTTTCTTATTAATACAATTAAAGGCTTTTACTGAAAAAGAAATCGACATTATACCGTTTGGGAACTTTATTTCGCAAATTATGAAAGGAGAGAAAGAAAAAAATGGTAGGAAGAATTGAAATAGTAGGTTTAGGTGCTGGGGATATTGATCAACTTCCGCTTGGCATTTATCGAAAGTTAACGAAGCAGGAATTACCGCTTTATTTACGGACAGTCGATCACCCTGTTATTGATGCGTTAAAAGCAGATGACATTACATATACTTCCTTCGATGCTATTTATGAAGCAAATGACCAATTTGAAGGAGTTTATCAAACGATTGCCAAAAAGTTAGTAGAAGCAGCAAAAAATACTGGATCTATTTTATACGCTGTACCAGGTCATCCTATGCTTGCTGAGAAGACGGTCCAATTATTACTGCAACAAACAGAAGTAGATGTAACTATAATCGGAGGACAAAGCTATTTGGACGCATTGTTCACAGCATTAAAGATTGATCCAATTGATGGTTTTCAATTCTTGGACGCAACAAGTTACCAACGAAGTCAAATTGATTACCGTAATCAGATTGTTTTTTGTCAGGTGTACGATAGTTTTGTTGCTTCTGAAGTAAAGTTAACCTTATTAGAGGATCTACCACCAGAGCATCCTATTACTATTGTAGAAGCAGTAGGAAGCGGGAATGAATCGCTGCATACGATCCCGCTAGTCGAGTTGGATCAAGGTGTTACGCTAAGTAATTTAACAAGTGTATATGTACCTCCGGTTAAAGAAGACCAGATTAATCAGAAGTTTTTTCGTCTACGTGACGTAATAGCTAAGTTGAGAGGACCGGATGGATGTCCATGGGATCAAAAACAGACACACCATTCCTTGCGCAACTATTTAATAGAAGAAGCTTATGAATTAATTGATGCGATTAATCAAGAAGATGATGATGCAATTGCAGAAGAACTTGGTGATGTATTATTACAAGTTATGTTACATAGTCAAATTGGAGAAGATGCAGGTTATTTCACAATTGATGATGTTATAAAAGGGATTACGGATAAAATGATTCGAAGGCACCCACATGTATTTGATACAGTGGAAGTAAATGATGAATTAGAGGTAATAGCTAACTGGGAAGCAATTAAAAGGCAAGAGAAAACCCAGCGTCCAATATCAATTTTGGACAGGGTACCAGATGCAGCTTCGCCGTTAATAAAGGCAGAAGGATTACAAAAAGAAGCAGCAAAAGTTGGGTTTGATTGGACAAACCCGGAGCCTATCTGGGATAAAGTTACAGAAGAGCTAGCAGAGGTTAAGGATGCACTTGAAAATGGAACGAATTTGCAAGTTGAAAAAGAATTTGGAGATATTCTATTTGCTATTGTTAACCTAGCAAGATATTATAAAATTAACAGTGAAATTGCTCTAGAGCAAACAAACCAGAAATTTATAGATAGGTTTCATTACATCGAAGCAGAAGTAAATAAAAGAGAATCGCTTTTGGAGTCAATGACTCTGTTAGAATTAGATCAATTATGGCAAGAAGCTAAAAAATTAGAATAAAAGTTTAGGGAGTGAGCAAATACATTATGCGATTGGATAAATTTTTAAAAGTATCCAGATTAATTAAACGCCGTACATTGGCAAAAGAAGTAGCGGATCAAGGTCGTATTAGTATCAACGGTAACCAAGCAAAGGCATCATCGAATGTGGCGGTTGGTGATGAGTTAATCATTCAATTTGGTCAAAAACGATTAACGATTCTAATTGAATCCGTCCGAGAAGTTGTGAAGAAGGACGAGGCAACCACCTTATATACAGTTAAAAAGGAAGAAGCTGTTAATTAGTTTCTCTTTGTTCTAAACTTGTCCTTCCTGACATACATTGTATGGATAAAGGGAGGGACTTTTCATGGTTAATGAGACGAATTACTATCCATCAACGACTGTCCAAACAGAACATCAGGTTCGTATAAATAATCGAAGAAGTATTGATATTAGTGGCGTTAAAGAAGTTGATAGCTTTGATAATCAGGAATTTTTATTGCAAACTGTTATGGGTTACATCATGATTCGTGGTGAGAATTTACAAATCAAGAATTTAGATGTTGGTGAAGGGAATATAGCGATAAAAGGTAAAATATTTGAACTCTCTTATATTGATGAACAACAAGGAGATAAAGCTAAAGGACTCTTTAGTAAGCTTTTTAAATGACGCTGACAACGCAATTTGTTACGATGGCAGTAATGTTTATTAGCGGAGTTTATTTGGGTGCTGCACTTGATACGTTTCGACGGTTTGAAGTGTATTGGAATAAAAATGTTCTGTTTCATTACGGAATGGAAATAAGTTTCTGGCTCTTACAAACGCTTATCTTGTTCTATTCATTATTCTTGGTTAATCAAGGTGAATTAAGAGTTTATATTCTCCTTGCTATATTATGTGGTTTTGCGACATATAAGAGCTTATTTGTTTCTGTTTATCTAGGTCTATTAGAACGTTTTATTGTTTGTATACGTGCTATTTATCGATTTTTTTATCAATTGGTACAAGTTATGTTCATTAAACCGATTATGTGGCTAATTCAACTGTTATTGGCTTTGCTGTTACTGTTTGGCCGTGTTCTTTACTTTGTATTACGAATTATTTTTCGTATTATTTACTGGCCATTACAATTGATAGGTAAAGGCTGTTGGCTTCTATTACCTAAGACTGTGAAAAATTACTTCGTTTCTTTAGCAGGATTTTATAGTAGAATAGAGAATAATATAAGTAAAAGGTGGAAAAACAGCTGGAATAAAAGGAGGTAGTTGCTAGGTGGGACGAAGAGAAAGAAAAGTAGCAAAGATAAACTCTAGATATATGGAACAATATGATGCACATGTACAAAGACAACGAAAGAAAAAGAGTAGACTGCGTCGTCGCCTAACACTATTTGCTATCATCGTAGGTGTCACTTTTGCAAGCGTCTTAACGTATCATATTAGTCAACGTGTGGTATACGCACAAAAACAAGAACAGTTAGAAACATTAGAAGAACAGGCAACAGCCTTGACGAATACGGAAAAAGACTTAGAAGAGGAAATTAAGTTATTAGAAGATGAGGAATACGTTCTTCAAATTGCTAAAACGAATTACTTTTTTACAGAGGAAGGCGAGATAGTTTTCAAGCTTCCACAAGAAGATCCCGCCTATTGACACGCTTTTCAGTGCTTAGATATAATATAGATGTAGAACATCTTTTTTAAAATCTTAAGGAGGAGCATTTTTTTTATGTCAATTGAAGTAGGCGGTAAGTTGCAGGGCAAGGTAACTGGTATTACTAATTTTGGGGCATTCATCGAACTACCAGGAGGTTCCACAGGGTTAGTGCATATTAGCGAAGTTGCCGATAAATATGTGAAGGACATTAATGAACATCTAACTGTCGGTGATCAAGTAACGGTAAAGGTAATTAATGTCGAAAAAGATGGCAAAATTGGATTGTCAATTAAAAAGGCAATAGATAACCCATCAAAAGGTAATCGAAAGAACAAGAATCCGAAGAAAAGCCGAGAGCGCGCCGAATCGTTTGAAGATAAAATGAGTAGTTTTTTAAAAGATTCTGAAGATCGTTTAGCATCTTTACGTAAAAACACGGAGTCAAAACGAGGTGGTAGAGGTGCTAAGAAAGGCTAACTTACTGTCTAATTGATATGAATAAAATGCTAGCCTAAAAATACAGTGAACGTTAAATACAAATTTTAATATGCAGCATTAAAAAGGCCACTTTCGTTTTCTGCGATGGTGGTTTTTTGATGTAATAAGACTTAAAAAATATAAGATTATCTAGTAACATAAAATTTGCTCAAGTTTTCACAAAATATACATACTTTCAATCTCTATAAGTCTTAAATATATGATAAGATTTATTTGTAAGGTAATCAATCATACTTAATAGGGGGAAATAAAAATGAAATTCAAACTATTTTTAGCAATGATTCTTTCAGTATCTTTATTAGCGGCTTGTGGATCTGATGAGGATGCTTCGTCAACAGAAGGTACAGAAGAGGAAACAACAGAAGAAGAAGCAGATGTAGTAACAACCGCTTCAATCGTTGACGAAGCAGAAGCTTTTGTTGATGCAGTTAGTGAAGACGGAACTTGGATTATTGCAACACTAAATGACATTGAAATCGATCAAGAAGTTGTAGTAGCTGGAGAGTTCCACAATAGTGGCGATGAAGCAGAGGATATTTACCGTAAAATTGCAGTATACACGCAAGATGACGATCATAATATCACTGATTCCTTCACGCTTACAGTTCCACAATTAACTGTACAAAGTGAAAACTTAAATTTCCAAGGCGGTACACTTGCTGGTGATGTTTATGTAGAGGCTAATGGCTTTCAACTTCATGAATCAGCAAATATAGATGGAAATCTTACATTTGCAACTCAAGAATTTCAAGATTCAGCTGATATATCAGGTGAAGTTTCCGGTGAAACTACTGTAGAATAATTATTACTGTATTAAAAAAGCTACCATGAAACATGTGGTAGCTTTTTGATTCAACTAACAAAACACAGATGTCTGTGATTTTTTTTATTGAAATTGGATACAATACTATGGTAGGGTATATGTATAAATAGTAAAAGGAAGTGTGTAACATGATTAATGAAGTGAATTTACCGACTGATAGCGATAAAAAACCAATTAAACCACGAAGTGAATCGGAGCAACAAAAAGTTATTAATCGTTTAAAGCGAATTGAAGGTCAGGTTAGAGGAATTCAAAAAATGGTCGAGGAAGAACGATATTGTATTGATATATTAGTTCAAATAAGTGCAATTAATTCCGCGTTAAAAAATACAGGTTTTCAATTACTTGAACGACATATGCATCATTGTGTTTCACATGCAATTACGACAGGAAATGGTGAAGAGTCAATTGATGAACTAATGAAAGTTATGCAACAGTTTTCAAAGTAGTAGAAAGATATAAGAAAGCTTTAATTGGAGGTGAATTTTATGACTAAAAAAATTGATGTTGCGATTACAGGAATGACGTGTGCATCTTGTTCTACCCGAATAGAAAAAGCGCTAAACAAGATGGATGGTGTAAAAGCAAACGTTAATCTTGCATTGGAAAAGGCATCGATTCAATATGATGAAGAAAAAGTCTCAGTTACTGATCTTTCGGAGAAAATATCAAAAATTGGATATGATATTGGAACTGAAAAGGTCGAGTTTGATATATATGGTATGACTTGTTCCGCCTGTTCCGCTCGAATTGAGAAAGTTTTAAACAAAATGGACGGTGTGAAAGCTTCTGTTAACTTAACAACAGAGAAAGGTTTAGTCGAATATCAACCTGGTATTGTTAGTGTCGATCAAATTACCGAAAAAGTAGCTAAGTTAGGGTATGAGGCAAAAAGTAGTCAAGATAGGGAAGAACAAAAAGATCATAAAGAAGCTGAAATTAGTGAAAAGAAAATTAAGTTATTAATCTCATCCACCTTAACATTACCGCTACTTTATGCGATGGTTGGTCATCTGCCTTGGGATATAGGTCTCCCTATGCCTGGTGTCTTAATGAATCCTTGGATCCAGTTTATCTTAGCAACACCGGTCCAATTTTATATTGGAGGTCCATTCTACACAGGTGCCTATAAGAGTTTGAGAAATAAGAGTGCTAATATGGATGTGCTTGTCGCATTGGGAACATCCGCTGCTTACTTTTATAGCTTAGTAGAAGGTATTCGAGCAACAGTGAACACAGGTTACGTGCCACATTTATATTATGAAACAAGCGCTGTATTGATCACGTTAATCTTAGTAGGGAAACTAGTTGAAGCAATGGCTAAAGGAAGAACAACCGCGGCTATTTCTAAGTTGTTAAGTTTGCAAGCAAAAGACGCAACCGTCATACGGGATAAAGTTGAAATGAAAGTCCCGTTAGAACAAGTAGTTTTAGGAGATAAGGTTGTTGTTAAACCAGGAGAAAAGATTCCTGTTGACGGTGTAATTGTTTCTGGGAAATCAGCTGTAGATGAATCGATGATTACAGGCGAATCAATTCCCGTTGAGAAAACAATTGATGATCATCTTTTTGGTGCGACGATTAATAAAAACGGCACATTACAAATAGAAGCTACAAAAGTTGGAAAGGATACTGCTTTAGCAACTATTGTAAAGGTAGTAGAGGATGCACAAGGATCAAAGGCACCTATACAAAGATTAGCCGATGTTATATCCGGAATTTTTGTTCCAATAGTAGTAGGTATTGCGATCCTAACATTTCTAATTTGGTTCTTTGTGGTAGAACCACAAAATTGGCCAGCAGCTTTAGAAGCATCAATTGCTGTTCTTGTTATTGCATGTCCTTGTGCATTAGGATTGGCGACACCAACTTCCATTATGGTTGGAACAGGAAAAGGTGCAGAAACTGGAGTGCTTTTTAAAGGTGGCGAACATCTAGAGACAGCACATAAAATCGATACAATTATATTAGATAAGACAGGTACGCTAACAAAAGGTAAGCCAGAAGTAACGGATATGCAATACTTTACAGGTGATGCGCTAGCCTATTTAGTTGCCGCTGAGAAGTCATCTGAACATCCACTTGCTGAAGCTATAGTTGAATATGGTAAGAAAGAGAGTGTTGATTTATTAGAAGCTGATGCATTTGAAGCCATACCTGGTCATGGTATTAAGGCAGATATAAACGGAAAAAGTATACTTGTGGGAACACGTAAATTAATGAAAGAAAGCAATATAGTATTTAGTAGCTATGAGGATCAAATGGAGAAATATGAAATAGACGGTAAAACGGCGATGTTAATTGCAATGGATAATAAAATTGCTGGAATAGTTGCTGTAGCTGATACAGTAAAAGAAAATGCCAAAGATGCTGTTACGCAGCTAAAAGCACAAAACATTGGTGTCTATATGATTACTGGTGATAATGAACGTACTGCAAATGCAATTGCGAAACAGGTTGGGATTACTAATGTCTTTGCAGAAGTGTTACCAGAAGATAAGGCGAATCATGTGAAAACACTTCAAGAGCAGGGCAAAAAAGTTGCAATGGTAGGTGACGGAATTAATGATGCACCCGCTTTAGCGACTGCAGATATAGGCATTGCTATTGGAACAGGTACAGACGTTGCCATTGAAACCGCTGGTATTACATTAGTAGGTGGAGACCTTGGTAATATTCCTAAAGCGATTGGTTTAAGTCGTAAAACAATGACAAACATTCGTCAAAACCTTTTTTGGGCATTAGCGTATAACACAGCAGGAATTCCCATTGCTGCTTTAGGACTTCTTCAACCATGGATTGCTGGTGCGGCAATGGCATTCAGTTCAGTATCTGTTGTGTCCAATGCTCTACGTTTAAAACGCACGAAAATATAAATAATAACTAGGAGGAATTAGTAATGAAGCATATAACATTAGAAGTAAAGGGTATGACGTGTAATCATTGTGAAAAAGCGGTAAATGGTGCACTAGTTGAGTTAGATGGAATTGATAAGGTAGAAGTAAACCTTGAAACAGGAAAAGTTGATGTAAGCTATGATGCATCTAAAGTTGATCAAGATAAAATGAAAGAAGCGGTTGAAGAACAGGGATATGATGTAGCGTAATATCCTAATAATTTATTATTCCTAATAGTTCACCTCTAGGATGACTTCGATATATAATCGGAGTCATCTTTTTTAAAAGGTCAGAAAGATGAAAGAATAGCCACTTAAGTAAATCCCATTTATTTCATTATCTTCGAACCCTTTTTTTATAAATCTTTAATTTTGTCGAAATATGTCGATGTAAGAAGTGGACAATAAATATCTTTATGTTATTAATTATATTAAGCTTTATAGAGAAAGAAAGGAATTATAAACTAAATGAATAAAAATAAATTAATGCTCATGTTGGCATCGGGTGTCGTTTTTATATCGGTGGTTGTACATATTCTTCATAAACTTCATTTGATAAGTCCGATGCATGGAACGATCATGCTACCAGATTACTACAATCTAGTTTCTACTATTATTTTAGTTATACCAATCCTGCTGTTGATTGTAACTTGTTTTTATTATGCAAAGAAAAAAGATCACCATAGCATTCCACTGTTGATTACACTTACGCTAACATTCGCTAGTATAAGTACCATCACTGGTGGGGAGGGCATGGTTGAATATCACTTTTCTTTATTTATGGTAGTTGCTATCTTAGCCTATTATGAAAATATAAAGCTATTGTTCATTATGACGAGTATTTTGGTTTTACAGCACTTACTAGGATTTTTTGTCCCTAGTTTTACTGTATTTATTTTTGGCGCTTTAGAGTATTCTTTTTCTATGTTGTTACTGCATGCTCTTTTTCTAGCTATAACAACTGGAGCTACTACGTGGCAGATCTTATCTAAGACAAAACATACGGCATTGTTACAAAATGAAAACGAAAATAATCATATAATCATTGAAGAAATCATGAAGCAATTAACAGATACGAGTGAAAAGGTTTTAGATACAGTTAAGAATCTAAAGGATAGCTCACAAGAATCACAACTTATGAGTAATCAAATAACAACGTCTATTCAACAAATGACCGCCGATACGGATACCCAACTTACAATGGCATATGAAAGTGGCACGCTTTTAGAAGAAATGACTGCAGGTATTCAGCAAATAGCATCTAGTGCATCAATTGTTGTTAAAGCTTCGAGTCAAACAACGGAAGAAGCTAAACTAGGAAAAGAAACTGTGTTTGCAACGATCGATCAGATCGATGTAATTTCTAATTCTTTTGAAGACTTATCAAAAGTTATTGTTAATCTAGAAAAACGGTCATCAGAAATTAATGAAATTATTACTGTTATATCGGATATTTCATCGCAAACAAATTTATTAGCACTTAATGCGGCAATTGAAGCAGCAAGAGCAGGGGAATATGGTAAAGGATTTGCTGTAGTAGCAGATGAAGTTAGAAAATTAGCTGAACAATCGGAACAGTCTGTTGAGAAGGTTGGGAATTTGGTTAAAGAGATTCAAACTGATACAAATACTGCAACTAAATCTATGCAAACTGGAACAAAAGAAGTCAAAGAAGGGATCCGCTTAGTTAACCAAACGGGTACCGTCTTTGAAAGCATTATTGTATCTGCGGAGAAGGTTTATAAACAAATACATGAAACATCAACAACATCAGACGAAATAGCTGCTAGTTCTGAACATGTTTCTACATCGATGCAAAACATGACGGCTGTTAGTAAAGGTACCGCAGAAAGTAGTGACCGTATTTCGAGCGCATCGGAAAAACAACAAGTATCGATGGAAACTATTAATGAAATTGCTAACTCTTTAAATGATCTTGTTGATGAGCTAAATACCCTTACGCTTGACCTTGGTAACAAATCCTAACACATATATTTTAACTTCTCTAAATTCATAAAATTATTGCTGAATTTTAAAATATAAGAAGCTTGTCCCCCTTTCTTGAAGAAGAAAGGGTTTTTTTTGGTCTTATAGTTATTGACAAAAATTATAAACATCAAATATAATAGGTAGGTTACCTAATTATTAGTTAGGCAACCTATCTAAGTAAGATAAAGAAATACGAGGTGTACTAGATGAATTTTTGGAATCAAGACTCAACTTCTCAACGATTAATAAAATCAGCTCGGCAATTTAGAAAGCTGGATTGGAATAAAGAGACGATTGGTAAATTTAAACCAAGCGAGATAGAAGTACTATTTTGTATTAGAAAGTTAGGTGAAGAACAAGACGTCACTGTTTCAGATATTAGTAAATTTCTCCGTGTAACATCACCTACTGTTACGCAAATAATTAATCGTCTAGATGAAAGTGGCTTAGTGGAAAGGCAGATCAATAAAGAGGATAGAAGGTCAATTAAAGTAACGTTAACAGATGAGGGAGATGTAATCACTGAACAAGCAGCAGAAAAATATGCCGCATCAATTAATGGATTAATTGAATTCTTAGGTGATGATCAAAGTGAACAATTAATTAAATTAATGGACAAAGTATTCCTTTATTATAATGACAAAAAGAAAATTTAATATAGACAATACGGAGATGAATAATAGTAATGTTAAAATTATTTCAAATGCTTAAACCATATAGAGTATTTATAAGTTTTGTCCTGGTACTTGTGTCTATACAAACGTTATCACAATTGTATCTACCGACATTAATGGCTGATATTGTTGATAATGGAATTGTAAACGGAGATATCCCTTATATCACAAAAATTGGTGCGTTTATGTTAGTAGTAGCCTTGATTACGATGGTTGCCTCTATCCTTGCAAGTTTCTTTTCAGCTAAAGTCGCAGTAGGATTCGGTAAAGATCTGAGAAGACGTGTATTTAATCATGTAGAGAATTTTTCATTACATGAGTTTAATCAGATTGGTACGTCATCATTAATTACAAGAACCACAAATGATATAAATCAACTTCAACAAGTGACGATAATGCTCTTGCGTATGTTACTTGCTGCACCAATGATGGCTATTGGTGGAATCATTATGGCGGTCTCTAAAGATGCAAAGTTATCGCTTGTTTTTGTGGTTGCTATTCCAATACTTATTTTAACTATATCACTAATAGCCATTAAAGGAATGCCATTATTTAAGGCTTTACAGAAAAAACTAGATCATTTAAATCTTGTTTTTAGGGAGTATTTAACCGGAATAAGAGTAATTCGCTCATTTAATCGGGAAAATTATGAAATGAAGCGGTATGACAAGATAAATAATGACTTTATGGATACAGCTACAACCGTTAATAAAATTATGGTATCACTTATGCCAATTATGATGATCATCCTGAACTTCTCTACTATCGCAATCCTTTGGTTTGGAAGTATCCGAATAAGTAATGGTGGGATGCAAGTCGGAGATTTAATGGCTTTTATTCAGTATGGCATGCAAATTATGTTCTCATTTATTATGGTTTCGATTGTTTTTGTTATGATTCCCAGAGCCCAAGTTTCATCAACACGAATCAATGAGGTACTCGAAATGAAATTTGAAATAAAAGACCCTATAAAACAAAAAAACAATAAAAATAAACAAGGATACATCGCATTTAATCATGTGAACTTTAGTTATCCTGGTGCAGAACAGGCCGCCATTTCTGATTTAACATTTGATGCAAAGCCTGGTGAAGTAACGGCAGTTCTCGGTGGAACAGGTTCAGGTAAATCAAGTTTAATTAATCTTATTCCTCGCTTTTACGATGTGACTAGCGGTAGCATCTTAATTGATGAAGTAGACATTCGTGATATGTCACAAGCCGATTTAAGAGATAAGATTGGATTAACACCACAAAAGGCAACGCTTTTTACAGGGACAGTTGCTGAAAATATTAGGTATGGTAAACAAGATGCATCAGATGAAGAGGTAATACATGCAGCAACAGTTGCTCAAGCAAATGGATTTATTGAATCAATGGAAGGTAGCTATAATGCATCCATTACACAGGGTGGTTCTAATGTATCTGGGGGACAAAAGCAACGATTAGCTATTGCTCGAACACTCGTGAAACGACCAGAAATTTATTTGTTTGATGACAGTTTTTCTGCGCTTGACTTTAAAACAGAAGCAACTCTACGCGATGCTTTATCACAGGAAGTCAAAAAAGCTACAGTTATCATTGTTGCACAAAGAGTAGCAACTGTTATGGATGCAGACCGTATTATTGTTTTAAATGAAGGTAAAACAGCTGGTATTGGTACCCATAAAGAGTTAATGTCCAATTGTAACGTCTATCGAGAGATTGTATCCTCACAGTTATCAGAGGAGGAAATAGCATGAGCAGGGAGATACATGATAAACAACCGAGAAAAGGCCTAGGGATGCCTTTGAAAAAGGCAAAGGATTTCAAAGGAACACTCAAGCGTTTGATTGGCTATTTGGCTCCACATAAACTGAGGTTAATAGTCGTATTCTTCGCAGCTATCATAAGCACAATATTTACAATCTTAAGTCCAATATTTCTGGGAAAAGCAACAACTACGATCTTTGAAGGATTAATGGCTAAAGTAAATGGTGTTTCGGGTATAACAATTGACTTTGACTATATTGGCCAACTAATATTTATTTTAGTCTTTTTGTATCTGTTTAGTGCTGCTTTTAGTTATGTTCAACAGTTTATCATGGTAGAAGTTTCACAAAAGATAGTATATAAATTACGTAAAGATACAAATGAAAAAGTAACTCGATTACCTTTAAAGTTTTTAGATTCACATTCTAATGGTGACATTTTAAGCCGTGCTACTAATGATATTGATAATATAAGCAATACACTTCAACAAAGTGTCACACAGGTAATTACTTCTATTGTTACAATTATCGGTATTATCATCATGATGTTTACAATAAGTCCATTAATGACAATAATCGTACTTCTAACTTTGCCATTAAGTATTGTCTTGACAACGATAATAGTAAAAAAATCACAAGGGTACTTTAAAGGTCAACAAAGAACATTAGGTGATTTGAATGGACATGTGGAAGAAATGTACACGGGTCACCCAATAATAAAAGCGTTTAAACGAGAGGAAATAGCAGAACAGCAATTTGAAGAAATTAATGAGCAACATTACCAGTATGGATGGAAAGCTCAATTTGTTTCTGGTGTTATTCAACCACTTATGGCATTTGTAAACAATATTGGTTATGTGTTGATTTGTGTAGTAGGTGCCGTCTTGGTAACACGCGGTACAATTCGAATTGGTGATATCCAGGCGTTTATTCAATACGCAAGACAATTTTCTCAACCTATAACACAAGCAGCAAATATCTCGAATATTATCCAATCAACAATTGCCTCAGCAGAACGTGTTTTTGAAATATTAGATGAAGAAGAACTTCCGGCTGAAGTTTCTGACGCCAAGGTAATTTCATCGCCAAAGGGTGATGTGACTTTCGAACATGTAAGATTTGGATATAATAATAATGAGATCATCATTAATGATTTGAATATTGATGTTAAGAAGGGTCAGACGATTGCAATTGTGGGGCCAACAGGTGCAGGTAAAACAACGTTAATTAACCTGCTTATGCGTTTTTATGATGTTAATCAAGGGAAAATTACGATTGACCAAGTTGATATTACAGAATTAAAGCGTGAGAGTCTAAGAAGTATGTTCGGTATGGTTCTTCAAGATACATGGTTATTTAATGGAACAATTAAAGAGAATATTGCTTATGGTAACGAAAAAGCGAATGAGGAGGATATTATAAAAGCAGCTAAAATAGCTAATGCTGACCATTTTATTCGAACATTACCAGAAGGCTATGACACAAGATTAAATGAAGAAGCATCTAATCTTTCACAAGGGGAGAAGCAGTTATTAACTATTTCCCGGGCAATATTGGCTGATCCTACGATTATGATTCTTGATGAAGCTACTAGTAGTGTTGATACTAGAACAGAAGGTTTTATTCAAACTGCCATGAATGAACTAATGAAAAACAGAACGAGTTTTGTTATTGCACATAGACTTTCCACTATTAAAAAAGCAGATTGTATTCTCGTTATGAATGAAGGGAATGTGATTGAACAAGGAACGCATGCAGAACTTTTACGTCAAGAAGGATTCTATGCAGAGCTTTATAATAGTCAATTTACAACTCAAAAGACTTTGGAGACAGCGCCTGATTTTTAGGTATAGCAAGAATGTGGTTTTTATAAACACTTCTCTTATGATCTAACTATGCTTTAGTAGATACGATAGGAGCAGTTTATATATTAGAAAGAAGGAACACAACATGGTTAACAATCAAGCTCAAGGCGAACAAAAACTTAATAAAGTACCGCTTATGATCGTACTAATATCAGGCGCATTTGCTGCTATTCTGAATCAGACGCTTTTAGCGACAGCATTGCCTCATATTATGGAAGATTTGAATTTAGATGCCAACACAGCGCAATGGTTGCAGTCTATTTTTATGTTAGTTAATGGAATAATGATACCAATTACAGCGTTTTTAATAGGGAGATTTACGACACGTGGTTTGTTTCTTACAGCAATGGGATTGTTTGGTGTTGGCACATTGGTTTGTGCAGTAGCTCCGACCTTTTCGTTGTTAATGGTAGGAAGAATTTTGCAGGCCTCTGGTGCAGGTATTATCATGCCACTAATGCAAACCATTCTGTTTCTTATTTTCCCAATTGAAAAACGGGGAAGCGCAATGGGGATGTTTGGATTAGTAATTGCTTTCGCACCAGCAATTGGACCAACTTTATCCGGTTATCTGGTCGATCAATTTCCTTGGCGTAGCTTGTTTTATGTTATTCTGCCGATAATTGCTATTGATATTATCGTCGCTTACTTCATTCTTAGAAATGTAACAGAGCGAAGAGATCAAAAAATTGATATACTATCGATTATGTTATCTAGTTTTGGATTTGGTGGTTTGTTATACGGCTTCAGTACGGCAGGAAATAGTGGTTGGGGTAGTTTAGAAGTAATTATTGCAATGATTGTCGGTGCTATAAGTCTATTATGGTTTATATTAAGACAATTGAAGTTAGACCAACCCATTCTTGAATTCAGAGTGTTTAAGAACAAAGTTTTCACTATAACGACCATTCTTGGTATGATCGTCTTCATTGCTATGATTGGTGGATCTGTAATCTTACCTTTATTTATGCAAACCATGCTAGGTTTTACGGCATTAGAATCAGGTTTAATGTTAATGCCAGGAGCTTTATTAATGGGTGTTATGAGTCCTATTGCTGGAAGGTTATTTGATAGATTTGGCGCAAGATGGCTTGCAATTATTGGCTTACTAATCTTAACCATTACAACGTTCATGTTTACCAATTTAACGGTAGAAACGACCTTTACTTTTCTCGCAGTTGTTAATGCAGGAAGAATGTTTGGTGTTGCACTGGTAATGATGCCAGCTACAACAGCAGGTTTAAATCAGCTACCTATTGATTTAATACCACATGGTACCGCGATGAATAATACGATGCGTCAAGTAGCAGGAGCTGTTGGTGTCGCATTACTTGTAACTGTTATGACTAGCAGTGCATTGCCTGAAGAAGGAATGAGTGGTCTTATTCGAGGTGTAAATGTATCGTTTATTGTTGCGGGTTTTACAGCAATTATTGGTTTTGTATTAGCCTTCTTTATTAAAGGTAAAGTTAAGGAGTAACTGGAAATTTGTGTTTTTAAGTTATGATATTCTATTAGTAGTAATAAAAACGAATGCCGAGTAACTATTATGAATAATTTTCATGGTAATTACTTGGTTTTTTGTATAGAAAATATAGGCGGGAGGAAATACTAGATGGAGAAAGTGGCTGTTGTTACGGGTTCCTCAAGCGGTTTAGGTTTATTTACAACGATTGCCTTAGCGAATAAGGGGTTTACTGTCATTGCAACAATGCGTGATCCTAACAAATCGGATATATTCAGAACGATTACTACAAAGCATGCAATATTAGATAAAATCGAAGTATTCGCCTTAGATGTTACCAATGCGGAGTCTGTTGAAAAATTTCGTGTGAAGGTCGAGAGTTTAAATCGTCTTGACGTACTTGTCAATAATGCAGGTATTGCGATTGGTGGATTTGTAGAAGACATTTCAATTGATGACTATCGTAGGCAGTTTGAAACAAATGTATTTGGATTGATGGCTGTTACACAGGCAGTAATTCCAAAGTTACGAAAACAAGCAAAAGGTACCATCATTAATATGAGCAGTATAAGTGGTAAAGTTGGTTTTCCTGGTCTTTCTCCCTATGTGTCATCCAAACATGCCATCGAAGGTTATTCAGAAAGTTTACGTTTAGAAATGCAACCATACGGTGTACAAGTTGCTTTAGTTGAACCTGGATCATTTGCAACAAATATTTGGTCATCGGGAATGGAAATTGTAAACGGCACGTATGATGAACAATCACCTTATTATACGTATATGAAACAGTTACTAACAACATTAGACAATGGAAAAGAAAGACATGGGGATCCTAGAATGGTGGCTGATCTAATTTGTAAGCTTGCAATGATGAAGCGTGTGGATAAATTTAGATATCCAATCGGAAGAGGTGTAAGTTTACAGTTTAGATTGAAACAATTGTTGCCATGGAGGCGTTGGGAACGTTTAGTTATTCATACGATATTAAAATAAATAGATCATTTTTTGCTATATTGTATTATAATAAGCTAGTAATAAAAGAATGCTAAAGAGGAGATAGATGATGACCGAAAAGAAACTTAGTACGCAAGAAATAGTTAAGCAACAACTGGAAAGAAAGAAACAAGCTCAAGCTAATGGAAAAAATACAATGAACTTAAATGGTTCAAGTCAACGTATGAAAAGCCAACAAACGAAAAAACCAAGTAATACACGAAGAAAAGTTGGCGGTTGATTACGTTCCCATCTAAAAAAATGTCTATATAGATATAAAACGCATGTAAATCACATGCGTTTTATTTTGGTGTTTTTTAACTTGTTATAGTATTAATCGGTATGATATTTACTTGTTGTATGTGCTAACGTATTTGATAATTGTAAAAGCTTGTTGCCAATTTCATTCGTTCCTTCCATTTGTTCAATTTGATTTTCACTAGCGGCCACCATTTCTTCTGAGCTTGCCAGTGTTTCTTGCGATACAGAAGCTAAATTATTTGCTGAAAGCTCTAACTGTGGCAACTCTCTTGTTATATCTGTTAATTCAGTATGCATATGTTTTATTCTACTACTTACATCCGTTATTTCATTCATTAATAGATCAAATGATTGTTTAGAGGTATCTGCCATCTTTAAAGTTGAGGTTGTTTTAAGTAGTACATGTTCAAATGCTAAGACGGCTTCGTTCGTTATCCCTTCCATGTTTGTAACAGTCTTAGTAATCTCTTCAGTTGCAAGTGAAGATTGGTCAGCTAGATTACGAACCTCCTGTGCTACTACCGCAAAACCTTTTCCTGCTTCACCAGCACGGGCTGCTTCAATTGAAGCGTTTAGTGCTAATAATTTCGTTTGATCGACAATCGTTTTTACTAAATCAACAAGACCTAGAATAGCATGAGAATTTTTCTTTACCTCTTTGATCGTGAGTGTTAATTGATTAAACTCTGTTTCAAATTCACTAAATGTAAGAATTAATTTGCCAATATTCATTTCACCTGTTTGGGCAGATTGATTCATTTGTTCTGAGCGGTGAGACACACGCTCCATATTCATTAACATGTGTTTCATTTTGGTATTCATTGTTTTAAAGGTTGATAGACTATCATCTGAACTACTTGCTGTTTGTTCTGCCCCAACTTTTACAATTTCAATAGCAGATATGAATTGATGGCTAGTTGAAAGGGTATGTTCTGAAGCGATTTTTAGCTCTTCGCCTGTAGATGACAATGCATTTGTCGTATTTTTCACTTCAGTTATCATATTTATCATGTTTTCAATCATTGCATTATAGCTTTTATGTAATGAAATAAGTTCAGGTATCGTAGTTTGAATAGCTGGTGCAAACTTTAGATTTCCCTCGCGAACATATTTCATTGTGCTACGAAGGTAGTTAAGTGGTTTGGTAATTGATCGTACAAAGAGCATGCTGAGTAAAGTGGTAATTATTATGCTAATGGCGGTAACAATAATAATAAAATAACCAAGATTGTATATTTGCCCCATATAAGAATCCGTAGGTACAATCATCGTGTAAATACCATCTATCTCTTTCATCTCATGGAAAGAGAGTGTATAATCTACGCCATCAATTTTTTGATGCATAATCCCATTGCTATTTTTGGATAAATCCTCAATAAATTGTTCTGATAATGTGGGTAGAGATTCACTACTAGTTTGAAAAGGAATAACTTCATTATTTTTGATGTAAAAGAAGTCAGAATTTATCCCATCTTGCTTCAGTTTTTCTTGTTGAGATCGTACATTTGTTTCCAGTTGTTGTAGGAAATATGATGGGTCACTTACATAAACAAAGTTTAAGTTTTCTGCAATGTATTGCATTAAGTCGACTTCTCGTACTAATCTATCTTCTATTGTTTGAATCGTTAATTCCTTTGCTTTTGTATAAGAGCTAAATCCAACTAGAATGATAGCAATTCCTAATAAGGAAATAAATAATAGACTAAGCCTTGTACTTAAATTTAACTTTTTCATGATTTTCTTCATTAATTAACCTCCAATAGTAGTTCAATTGTCCTATCTATAGGAGTATACAGAACTTATATGAAGCTAGTATGAAGTTAAGGTAAATTTTTTTCTTAAAAGAATAATGAAACTAAAATGATTATTCTAATTTGCGACAGGATGTTACAATATGTATAATTCAGTAATAGAAGAAGGTTAAAAGTAGCCTACTAAACTTGCGAAAAGAGGGTTAAGCTTATGTCAAAAATAGTTGTAATTCATGAAAATGATGATTGGACTGAACATTTAACGAAACGTTTAGAGGCATTGGGTTTTCCTTATGAATTATGGCATTTAGATAAAGGAATTATAGATCTCAGCTCTATACCTCCAGAAGGTGTTTATTATAATCGAATGAGTGCATCTTCCCATTCAAGAGGGCACCGATTTGCCCCCGAATTAACAGGTGCTGTGCTAACATGGTTGGAAAGTCATGATCGTACTGTATTTAATGGGAGTAAAGCATTAAATCTTGAACTTAGCAAAATTAATCAATACGCTGCATTAGAGAGAAGTGGTATAAAGACACCTAAAACTATTGGAGCAGTTGGACGTGACCAGATTGTTGAGGCAGCTAAAAAGTTAGGAAAAGTACCATTTATCACAAAACATAATCGTGCGGGTAAAGGGTTAGGAGTTCAATTGTTCTATTCAATTGAAGGACTAGCGTCGTATTTAGACGGAGATGACTTTGAGGAACCAATTGATGGTATAACACTGATCCAGGAATATATAGAATCACCAAAATCTTTCATTACTAGAGCGGAGTTCGTCGGTGGCAAATTTATATATGCAGTCAGGGTTGACACATCTGAAGGATTCGAGTTATGCCCAGCTGATGCTTGCCGAATTGATGATAAGTTCTGTCCGGTAGGAGAAGAGGAAGAAAGACTAATGTTTGAAATTATTGAAGATATGGATACAGCACTAATTCAAAAATATGAGAATTTCCTTCGTGAAAATGATATTGCTGTTGCGGGTATTGAGTTTATTAGTAATGATAAAGGTGAGCTTTTCACCTATGATGTTAATACAAATACAAACTATAATTCAGATGCAGAAGCCAAGGCGAATAAATTTGGAATGTTAGAACTTGCAACACTTTTAGGAAACGCTTTGAAACAAGAACAATAATATGCGATATAAGAAACCCCTTATCCTATTAGTCTATTGGATAAGGGGTTTTTAGAATTAGCTTATAACTATCGATTTCTATTTAGTAAACTAGTAGTAACGTGATATAAAGTATCTTTATAAGTGCCATCGGGAAGTTTTTGCATTTCTTTTAACGCCTTTTTTGTATATCTTTCAGCAAGTGCTTGCGCCTTTTCTACTCCTTTTTCTTTTTCAAGTGTTGAAATGATTAGGTGTCTTTCTTGTTCGGTAAAAGGTTCTTGCTTATTCAATATATTTTTTAATGTTCGTGGGTCACTTTGCATTGCATAAATTAATGGAAGGGTATAGATCCCCTGTTGCAGATCTGACATGACCGGTTTACCAATCGTTTTTTCATTCCCTCTATAATCAAGAATGTCATCCATAATTTGAAATGCCATCCCGATATAATGGCCCATATTCCATGCTGTCATTGTCTGTTTACGTGAGGCCTTGCTTTCAATAGCACCTGAATAGCAACTGACTGCAAATAGTTGTGCTGTTTTCCCTGAAATTCGTGCTAGGTAACTTTTTACACTAGTAGGTGGCTGATATCGAGAATGTAATTGATCTAATTCGCCACTTAATATTTTCTCCATACTACGCGAGTTAAATTCTAAGTGTGCTAATGATGTAGCATGTCTTGAGAGAATAGTAAAACAAACGGAAAATAAATAGTCACCAGAATAAATCGCAAATTGATTGCCGTGTGTGGTGTGAATAGTCGGTTGTCCATGTCTTGATGACGCTCCATCGATTACATCATCGTGAATTAATGTAGCCATATGCAATGTTTCTAATGCTGCGGAAACAGCGATTGCTTTCTCTTTATCTTGTTCAGGTCCTATTTCAGAGCAAAGTAAGGAATAAGCAGGACGCAGTAATTTACCACCTGAGTAAATGAGGTCTTTAATTGTTTTCTCAATTGTTTTATCACGAACACGAATATGCGCATTGATTAGTTCTAACCCTTTTTCTAAGTCCGTTTTTAAAGCAGGGTAGTTATTCCACATAGGATGTACACGCATGATGAAAACCCCTTTCATTAAAAATCATGTTACTTTAATTCTTGTAAGTCTCTATAATAATGTAGCTTTTCAATATGTGTTAATAGGTAGTTAGCAGCAATTCCAATGGCAATACCAGATAGAATTCCAATAAAAGCTAATACAGGTAAATATAAAAGAACGGTCCATGTTTGAGCAATCCAACTGGCTACGGTAAGTTGTCCGACATTGTGGAGCACAGCTCCTGTAGTACTGACACCGATTAAACTTATCCGTTTCGAGCCGAGTTTCTTAACTGCTAGCATCCCGATAAAACTAAGAATAGCTCCAGCGGCACTATACATAAAAGTAGAAATAGTGCCTCCTAGTAGGGTGGCTAGGACTAAACGTATGGCTACAACTTTACCTGCATCTCTAACGGATAAGGTATATATGGCCATGCATGTAATAATATTAGCTAAACCAAGTTTTGCTCCTGGAGCGATTGCAAAAGGAAAAGGGATTGCACGTTCTAATAAACTAATAATCACCGCTTGCGCAGCTAATAACGATATATAAACAAGACGTTGATTTTTGGTCATCGTGCCACTTCCAATCTCTTGCTGCATAGAATCTCGTGTTTCAACTAGACTTCATATTTGTTGTCTTAAAAAACAACAAAAGGTAAAAAAGAAACATGCGTTAATAATACTATGATACCAATGTTTCATTACTTTAGCACCATCATTGTGCATCCTTCTTATTTTCCCTTCATTGTTTTTAAAAAATGAGGGGATGAATAGTGAAAGGCTTAAAGAACCTCTCACTATTCCTCTTCAACCTACTTCTTATCTTGATAAATTGCTTGTTCTTTCCCATACCACCAGTTACCTACTTTGCGCTGAATGTAAGGTATTACCCAGTAGTCTAAACCGAACGTACGTCCAGAGCCATTTAATAAGGCAATTGCTGCTGGAAGGGCCCATATTTTATCCCATCCAAGCATAGCGGATAGAGTAAACATTACGAGGAATCCAGCGCTTGCTGCACTTGCTAACCATGTGAATAGACCAGCAAGAATTGCTAACCCAATTGCCAATTCAACAAACACCATGAATTTCTGCATGAAAACAGCCATTTCAGGCGTAGGCAAGACTATTTGCATAAACCATTCAAAAATACCAGGCATCTTGCTGAAAATAGGTGTTGACCATTCTGTAGCCGTTTCTGCTGCTTCACTTGCACCACTTGTGGTCGTTTGTAACCATTCAAACGGCATTCTGACTGTTGATCCGACTAACCATGAATCCTCTCCTAGGCCATTAAATAGCTGAGGAATAGTTGAAAAACTAGCTGTTGCTGTTTCCCACGTTTCTTTACCCCATATTTTCGCACCAGCTTCCACTAGCCAAAAACCTGCTACGAAAAGACGTAATGGTAAACTCCATAGTACATTTCCATGTCTTGTTAAGAAATCGTGGAAAATATTACGTTTATCTTTTGTTTCAAAGAATTCGTGTCGGATATAATGAAACATATAATAGCCACTTCTGATTCCGAAGAAATAATAAAGGTTAACCATGTGCTTCATAAAGTTTGCTAACCAACCACTTAAGTGAACACCCATTAAATCAGCTACACCGTAACGAGCGCCAATTGACACCATCGTTCCGTGATATTTGCCTTCATACGCTTCTTTTTCTCCACCACTAATTTCAGCAATAATACTTTTAGCTGCTGTCATACCTGTTTGTTCAGCTGCTTCAACAATTTGTGGTGTTGCTTTACCTGGTTCTTCTTCATAATAAGCTAAGTCACCAATTACATAGACATTCTCAAAGTCTTCTGATTCCATATATTGATTTACTTTTAACCGACCTGCACGTGCTGTGGACATACCATAATCTTTGGTATCTGAATTCGCTTTGACCCCAGCTGTCCAAATTAATGTATGTGTAGGTACAGTTTCACCAGATTTTAAGATGATTTCATTTTCCTTAACCTCAACTATAGGGGAATCTTTGAGAATTTTAACGCCTTTTTTTACTAAATAAGCTTCTGCTTTATCTGCATCTCTACGCTCAAGCATATTTAAGATCGTTGGGGCAGCTTCTACTACATATAATGTAATAGCATCTGGATCAATTTTATTGTTTTTTGCTAGACGTTCCTTCCATTCTACCAATTCCCCAACCATCTCAATTCCAGTAAATCCAGAACCACAAACAGTAAATGTCAGCATCGCACAACGTGTTCCATCATCTTTTATGACAGCTGCCTGTGCAACGGTTTTTTCAATATGCTCGCGGAGTTTCACAGCATCTTCCCAAGACCATAACGTGAAACCATTTTCTTTTACACCAGGAGTTCCGAAATCATTTGGCTCTCCACCCATACCAAGAATTAAATAATCAAAATTATATTCTCCATGTTCCGTTGTAACTTTTTTTGCATCGTGATCTACATTGATTACATTGTCTGTTACTAATTTCACTTTCGTACGGTTAAATAAGCGACGTAAGTCAAATTGAATTGCATCAGGCTCTACGCGGTGAGCAGCGACTTCATGTAATTCAGTCATCATTGTGTGATAAGAATGACGGTCAATTAAAGTGATCGTAACAGAATCATCTTTTTTGTACTTTTTTGCAAGTTTTTGTGCGGCATGAACGCCAGCATAACCAGCACCAATAACAATGATATTCTTGTTTGTCATAATAAATTTGCACTCCTCTAATAAAATTTAGAAATCTGAAAACTTCCATTGTGAATCATTGAACAACTAATTTATATTTTACAGCTAGTTCTAGAAAGTGTCTAGAGTTTTTAAAGATTATATATAAATAATTCTATAAAGTTCACAAGTTAGTAATAAAATAAAATAAACTAAAAAGTTCATTAAGTTTTCATATTTAAAGAAACAGCTATACAACAGGCTTTTCTCCATATAAACGTGGAAAAGGAACGGATCGTTAGATAGACACTAAAAATAAGCGATGCTATACTTATAAAATAATAATGTGATTTTGTTCACAATTAGATTATTAGATTATAAGACAGATGTAAGTCTATTATTTTATAGAGAGGTTTTGATAGTGATGAAAATAAAAAACACAGCAATTATAATGTTTATTGTTTTATTTTTTTTAACAAGCTGTAGTTCAGAAGATAACGGTGTGATGGAAACACCTTATAAGCAAACAGAGTTTTTAATGGGCACAGTGGTCACGGTTAAAATTTATAATGAAGAAAAAGAAACGGTTTTAAAAAAGGTGTTTGAACGAATGGAAGTCCTTGCTAGTCAAATTGGTTTAGAAGAGGATGCGGGGGTATCACAAATTGACGAGGTTAATGCTCAAGCGGGTATAGAACCTGTTATAGTATCGGAAGAAATATTTCAGTTAATAAAAGCAGGCAAAGATTATAGTCAAAAAGCCGAGGGTTCATTTGATATTACGATAGGTCCTTTAACGTCACTATGGCATATTGGCTATGATGATGCGCGTAAACCTGATCAAGAAGAGATTGATGCCGTTCTTCCATTAATAGATTATCGAAAGGTTATATTAGATGAAGAGAAGCATACGGTTTATTTAAAAGAGAAAGATATGCGCATAGACTTGGGTGCAATTGCTAAAGGCTTTATAGCTGATCAAGTTAACAAAGTGCTTGAAGAAAATGATGTGACAACAGCTATTATCGATTTAGGTGGAAATATTTATGTGGAAGGAACCAATCCTTCTGGTAAAGAGTGGACTGTTGGAATTCAAGATCCGTTCTCAACACGTGGGGAAACGGTCGGTAAGATAGAAGCAAGTAATCAATCCATTGTAACCTCTGGAGTCTATGAAAGGTATTTAGAAGTAGATGGTGAAAGATACCATCATTTACTCGATCCAAAAGCAGGCTATCCATTTGATAATGAAATCGCAGGCGTAACAATTGTTAGTAAGAAGTCAATAGACGGGGATGCGTTGTCAACATTAATTTTTTCGAAAGGGTTAGAGGATGGAATGGCGTTTATCGAAAAACAGGATGGTGTGGAAGCAATCTTTGTGGATAAAGATAACAAGATCTTTCTTACTTCTGGCTTGGAGGATGAATTCGAATTAACGAATGAATCCTTTATAATCGGAGATAGTTCTTTGAAAAATGAAGGGAGCGAATAAAATGTCTATTTCAACATTTCTAAAATTAGTAGAAATTCAGACTAAGATAGCGAGCGTCTTTCCATTTTTAATTGGTTGCTTATTTGTTTATTATCGTTATGATACGTTCCAACCATTAAATACAGCGATCTTTTTTGTTGCGATGCTTTCCTTTGATCTAACAACAACTGCGATTAATAATTATATGGATTTTAGAAAAGCCTCATCTGAAAGCTATCGAGAGAACCACAATGTGATTGGTCAATATAAAATCAGGGAGATTGTAGTCATTATTACAATTTTAAGTTTATTAACCCTGGCTACAGGTTTAGGAATCTGGCTTGTGTTCCGGACAGATTTATTCGTGTTATTAGTTGGAATGGTTTGTTTTGCAATAGGCATTTTTTATACATTTGGCCCGATTCCCTTGTCTCGCATGCCACTTGGTGAGTTATTCTCTGGTGTATCAATGGGATTCGGTATTGTATTCTTATCTGTATATGTCAATGCATTCGATCAAGGTATTTTACATTTATTATGGGAAGGTAGGACAGTTCTCTTTGAAGCTGATATTCTATTACTATTAGAGATTATGTTAGTTTCCTTCCCATGTATGTTTACCATAGCTAATTTGATGCTAGCTAATAATATTTGTGACTTAAAAGAGGATATTGCCAATCATCGCTTTACACTGCCTTATTACATTGGAAAAAAATATGCTGTCTGGCTGTTTAATGGTTTATATTTTCTTTCATTTTTAGCAATCTTAGTCGCAGTAATTCTCGGTCTATTACCACCTATTGTTATTATTGCACTATTAGTTAGTTATCCAGTCTATCAGCTAGTTCGTAAATTTAATCGGAAACAGATTAAATCAGAAACATTTTCTGTAGCGATAAAAAACCTGGTGTTAGTAAATGGTTCGGTTGTAACCATGTTAATGATATCGATATTTATTCTTTAACTCAACTTTCTCACTTAAAAAAAGCGCTAAAAATTGGCTGTTATGAGTTTGGCGTGTGTTCATTATAAAGGTTGACACTTTTAAAAATGTTTATTACTGCATACCCATAGACTCTGTCGTAACTGCCATGTTGATTTCTGCTACGGAAAGGGAGTCAATTTCATTTGAGGAGCGGGTAAGAACTTTATACCTCTTATGACAGAATTCCTCTCAGTGCGTCAAGTCAAACGCACGGATGATTACAAAGTAGCGTGAAGTTAACTTCTGTTTTGGATCATTCTTGTTATATCAAGATTTAAGCGACTGTTTTATAGTGCGAAGGTTGAATTCTTTAATATATGTTAGAAGGGAAAGGAGAAAGTTTGATGGAGCTATCTACAATTTTAGAAGTACGAGATCTAGCATTTCGTTATGATTTACGAGTGAAAAAACAGACTTTATCTGATGTCTCCCTTTCTGTGAAAAAGGGCGAATGGGTTGCAATTGTTGGAGATAATGGATCAGGAAAATCCACTTTAGCCCGATTACTAGTTGGATTAATGGAAGTGGAAAAAGGAACAATCAATATTAATGGCCTTGAATTAAATGAACTATCAAAATGGGATATTCGTAAACAAGTAGGGATCGTGTTCCAAAATCCTGAAAATCAGTTTATAGGTACAAGCGTTCAAGATGATATCGCGTTTGGTTTGGAAAATATAAATATGCCCTATGATGAAATGAAGAAAAGAGTAGATATCGCACTAGAATTAGTGGGAATGCGTAATCATGCATTAACGGATCCTTCGCAATTATCTGGCGGTCAGAAGCAAAGAGTTGCGATCGCAGGTATTCTTGCCTTAACACCTAAATTAATCATTTTAGATGAAGCGTTTGTTATGCTAGATCCAAAAAGCCGAAGTGGATTATTTGCTACTTTACAGAAGTTAAAAGAGAGAGAGTCAATAGCCATTATATCTATTACCCATGACCGAAATGAGGCAGCACTTGCTGACAGAATCCTGTTGATGGATAATGGCACAATTGTACAAGAAGGTACGCCAAGAGAGGTTTTTATGAAAAACAAACAACTAGAAGCTCCTTTTTCAGAACAACTTCGACGTAACTTGCAAGCCCGTGGTCGAAACATACCGGAGACTTATATGACAGAAGATGAACTGGTGACATGGTTATGCAAATAAAATTTGAAAATGTAACAGCAGATTATCAAATAGGACCGCTAAAAAATGCAAACGTAGTAAAGGACATAGTGCTGACACTGCCAACAAGGTCATTTACAGCAATAGTTGGCCACACTGGTGCCGGTAAATCAAGTTTATTGAAGACAGTTAACGGATTACTATTACCAAGTACGGGAAGTATCATCGTTGGCAATACAGTAATAACAGCAAATAAGGAAAAACAAGCACTAAAGAAAATAAGGAAACATGTAGGAATGGTGTTTCAGTTTCCAGAAGCACAATTATTTGCTGAAACAGTTGAAAAGGATATTCAGTTTGGGCCGATGAATTTTGGTGTATCAGTGGGTGAAGTAAAGGAAAGAACGAAACAAGCTATCTATGCAGTGGGATTAGATGAAGCCATATTAAAAATGTCACCTTTTTCCTTGTCAGGAGGACAACAAAGACGAGTGGCTATTGCTGGTGTTCTAGCGACGAATCCAGATGTCTTACTCTTAGATGAACCCGGAGCAGGTTTAGATCCAGAGGGGAAACGAGGCATTTTATCAATGATAAAAAAGATTCATGTAGAAAGAGGACTAACAACAATTATTGTTACGCATGATATGGATGATGTTGCTAAATATGCTGAAGATGTAGTAGTAATGGAGAAAGGAACGATTGCCGCCCACCAATCAGTAAAAACCTTTTTTTCAGATCCTGAAAGATTGGAAAAATGGCATGTGGAATTGCCAGAGGCCAGAAAGCTGCAATTAAAAATAGAGCGACAAACAGGTGTTAAAATGCCAGATGTATGTTTGACAATCGATGAACTGACAGAAGGATTAATTGAGGTGGGCTTGGCATGAATAAGCTAATATTAGGTCGTTACTTTCCTGGCGATTCACGGATACATCTTTTAGATCCACGAGCAAAATTAATTACTGCTATTTATTTTATAGGTATTATATTTATTGCGAATAACTGGCAAACTTATGTATTGTTAGGTCTTTTCACCTTTATCGTCATGTTTCTTTCGGGAGTGAAAATAAAAACCTATTTACGTGGTGTGCGTCCACTTATCTGGTTAATATTATTTACGGTGTTCCTTCAAGTATTATTCACTGGCGGTGGAACGGTTTATATAGATTGGGGTCCCATAACGATTTCAACATTCGGTTTACTAAATGGACTATATATTTTTTGCCGATTTGTAATGATTATCTTTATCTCAACCGTTGTAACATTAACAACAAAACCTATCGACTTAACAGATGGTATTAATTCCTTACTGCGTCCGTTACGTTTTTTTAAGCTTCCTGTTGATGAAATTGCATTGATGCTTTCTATTTCTTTACGTTTTATTCCGAATTTATTAGATGAAACACAAAAAGTGATGGATGCACAACGGGCACGAGGTACTACTTTTGGAGAAGGATCACTAGTAGATCAAATGAAAAAACTCATTCCTATCATCATGCCGTTATTTGTTAGTTCTTTAAGAAGAGCGGAAAATATGGCTGATGTAATGGAGGTGAGAGGGTATCAATCAGACAAGCCTAGATCAAGTTTTCGAAGGCTAGCTTGGCAAAAATCAGATACTATTAGTTTGTTAGTAATGGCGATTTTAACGGTAGTACTTGTTGTCTTACGTTCTAACGTAGTTACTTATTTATAAATGAACAGAAAAAAACCTTCTTGATATATCAAGAAGGTTTTTCGATAGCGGCGGAGGGGATCGAACCCCCGACCTCACGGGTATGAACCGTACGCTCTCGCCAGCTGAGCTACGCCGCTACGTTATTTCAAAGGCACAAGTGATATCATACAATAGCGCTTAACTTGTGTCAATAGCATTTCATTAAAATGTTTCTAATGAATCAAGTAAGACAAAAATTTGCTATAATAGATAAAGGTGTTTTTTGAATATTAAATATAGTGGGGAAGTCCGACGTAACATACTGCTCTGACATATACGTCGCTTTCCGTGGGCACAGGAGTCTCTGTATATTTCCATCGCTAGAAAGAGGTATCCTCTCGTGAGTTGAAAATCATATTTTATAGAGAAATTAAACTCCATATTTCTATTTTTTGCATAGTTAATTTATTATAGAAAAAACTAGTGGATTAATCTAAATCGACGATACTTTAACTGTACTAGCGGAAAGGGAACCCATTTGCTTCCGTAGCGGGTAAGTTACGTCGGAGTGTATAGATTTTCTGTAAAAAGCTAGCTTTGTAAAAACAGCCTAAAGAAAATATTTATAGAGGAGAGAAAATAGATGATTTGTTTAATTCGACATGGGGAAACTGATTGGAATTTACAAGGAAGAATACAAGGGGGCACAGATATTGAATTAAATGAAAATGGCGTTAAACAAGCAGAGGCATGTAAAACATATTTTGAAGGTGCAGATTGGGATTTAATTATTGCTAGTCCTATGAAAAGAGCAAAGCGTACAGCAGAGATTATTAATAAAGCATTAAATGTAGATTTAGTGGAAATGTCCGACTTTAAAGAGCGAACGTTTGGTGAAGCAGAAGGTCTAACTTTAGCAGAGCGTAACAAACTTTTTCCGGATGGTAACTATCCAGGTCAGGAGTCAAAAGAAGATTTGGAAAGCAGAGTAATGGCTGGAATAGGCTTGATTAACAAGACTTTTCCTAATAAAAAAGTGTTACTTGTTGCACATGGTGCTGTAATTCATGCGATTTTATCTGTAACGTCGGGAGAAGAAATAGATTTTACTAATACGAAACTCTTAAATGCATGTTTGAGTAATATAGAATACACGGAAGATAAATGGCACGTACATAATTATAATCAAATTGATCATTTAACAGTGGATAAGTAAGAAGAAAACGAATCATCTATTGATGGCATACAACAACTTGCAAAAACATCTATCGTATCGATAGATGTTTTTTGCTAGTGAACTTTTTTCTTTCGTCGTTTAATGCATTTTCGACATATGAGAAGATTGACTTATATGCCTATCAAGACAGGCTATAAGCACTTAGAAGTGATGTTTTAAGGTGATAGTTAAATAGGGACTAACTTTTCACTTTATGTTGAAACTAGCTTATCTGTACGGAATGAAGTCGAACATTTTCATACGAGACCCTTGTTGTTTTGACAAAAAAATGAAAAGAATTGTGTTTTAATAAACAGCATACTAAACGAGGAGTGAAAGTATGTTGGATACAATAACAGGAACAAAAGGATTACCCATCCATACGAATAAAGCGGATCAGTTAAAAAAATGGTGGAAGGAAAAACAACGGAATCTCCTATTTGAACAAGGGGGATTATTATATTTTGTCGCCTTTTTATTAGGACGAGCAGTTATCTTGGAATCATTGTCGCCATTTGCTCTAGCTTATTTAGCCTCTGTTTGGTTTGTTCGTAAGGAGAAAGTAAGGCCGTTAATAATAGTAATGATTATCGGTGCTACAACAGTAGGTATTGAGCATGGTTTATTTATAGCTACAGCCTCGTTTGTCTTTGTTTTCTTTGCAGCGATAGTAAAGCAAGTAAAGAACCAACAAAAGATTATACCATTTCTTGTTTTCTTTGCTAGTTTATTACCACGGGTTACACACTATGCCCTTTTTGATACGCTCAATTCTTTTGAATGGACATTAGCGATTGTTGAGGCAGTATTAAGTGCTGTCCTTGTATTGATATTTATGCAGAGTATTCCGCTTTTATCACCAAAAAGATATAAACCTACACTGAAAAATGAAGAAATTATTTCTTTAATTATCTTACTTGCTTCCGTGTTGACTGGAACGATTGGTTGGGAACTACAAGGCGCCAATGTAGAACAGATTGCTTCAAGATACCTTGTCTTATGGTTAGCTTATATTGGTGGTGCCGCGATAGGTTCCACGGTAGGGGTTGTTACGGGTCTTATTCTAAGTTTGGCAAGTGTTAGTAGCCTTTACCAAATGAGTTTATTAGCTTTCGGGGGACTACTAGGAGGTCTATTGAAGGAAGGAAAGAAGCTAGGGGTTGGTTTAGGTTTATTTGTCGGAACAGTATTAATCGGAATTTATGGCGGTGGAATTGCGACGCTGTTTCCTTCTTTATTAGAGACGAGTATCGCTATTTTATTATTTTTCTGTACACCTGATCAATGGATAAGACAAATGTCTAGATATATACCAGGAACAAATGAACACACGATTGAACAACAGCAATATGTCCAAAAAGTAAGAGATGTGACTGCCAATCGAATCGAACAGTTCTCTGATGTTTTTGAGGCTTTATCAAAAAGCTTTGAAGGACAACCAGAGAAAGATATAGAAGATGATCATGATCAGAAAGAATTGGATTACTACTTAAGTAATGTGACGGAGAAGACTTGCCAAAGTTGTTTTAAGAAGGATTGGTGTTGGGGACAACATTTTGATGAAACATATGATTACATGACAGCCTTGAAACAAGACTTGGAAAAAGGACAATCACCAAATAAAATAACGCAATCAAAGTTTTCTAACCATTGTGTGAAATCACAAAAGGTAGTAGAAGTAATGAAAGAAGAATTGTCTTATTATGAGGCAAATCAAAAATTAAAAAAACAAGTTGGAGAAAGTCGACGTTTTGTAGCAGATCAATTACTTGGTGTTGCTGAAGTGATGGGCGATTTTGCAAAAGAAATAGTGAAAGAAAAAGAAAACCATGAACAACAAGAATTAGAGATTATCGCTGCATTAAAACATTTAGGAGTAGAGATAGATAAATTAGAAATCTATAGTTTAAAAAAAGGTGATATAGATATTGAACTTGATTTCTCTGTTTATCAATATAATGGGGAGGGCCCAAAACTAATTGCCCCTGTCATTTCTGATATTTTAGAAGAAACAATCGTTATAAAAGAAGAAGAGATTTCCCCTTTACCAAATGGTTACTGCCATCTTAGCTTTACATCCGCTAGAAAATATACTACCAATATTGGATTAGCACACGCTGCGATAGGTGGAGGATTTATTTCTGGTGATAGCTATTCAACAATGGAACTTAGTTCTGGTAAACATGCTTTGGCTATTAGTGATGGAATGGGAAATGGTGTACGTGCGCATGAAGAAAGTACGGAGACATTAAAACTATTAAAACAGATACTACATTCTGGTATTGATGAACAAGTCGCAATTAAGTCGATAAACTCCATCTTATCGTTACGAACAAATGATGAGATCTACTCGACATTGGATTTAGCGATGATAGACCTTCATCATGCAGGAGTTCAATTTTTAAAAATTGGTTCTACACCAAGTTTTATTAAGCGAGGAGAACAAGTTCATACGATAGAAGCTAGTAATTTACCAATTGGTATTATCCAAGACTTCGACGTAGATGTTGTGGATTTTCAATTAAAAGATGAAGACATATTGATTATGACCAGTGATGGGGTATTTGAGGGGCCAAAGCATATCGAAAACCCAGATATATGGTTAAAACGTAAAATAAAAGAATTGGAGACAAATGATCCACAAGAAATTGCCGACCTATTATTAGAAGAAGTTGTTCGAACGACGGCAGGGGTGATTGAGGATGATATGACTGTTTTAGTAGCTAAAATAACCAAATTCAACCCTAGGTGGTCAAGTATTCCGGTTTATCAAAAGCAAGCAAATTAACAAGCTTTTTGATAACTTAATAGTATAAAGTCCCTTTAATTTGTCGACAATGATGCTAAGTAAAAGCGATAGAAGAAAGGCAAAGGAGGAAGATGGGATGAAGAAAGGGACGTTAAAGCAAATATTATTGATCACGGATGGCTGTTCGAATAAAGGCGAAGACCCTTCTATGGTAGCGGCTTTGATTGCACAACAAGGTATAACCGTCAATGTTATCGGTGTGTTAGAAGATGATCAAAGTGAGAATCCAATGGGGCTAGAAGAGGTGGAAGAGATTGCGTTAGCAGGAGAAGGTGTTAGTCAGATTGTTTACCAACAAGCACTCTCTCAAACAATTCAAACGGTGACAAAGCAAGCAATGACACAAACATTGCAAGGTGTTGTAAATCAAGAGTTAAAGCAAATATTAGGACCAAATCAAACCATCGAGTCGCTACCACCGGAACAACGAGGAGAAGTAATGGAAGTTGTAGAGGAGCTAGGCGAGACGTGTAATATAGAAGTTTTCGTTTTAGTTGATACAAGTGCTAGTATGCAGAATAAACTACCAACTGTTAAAGAAGCATTAATTGATCTATCTATTAGTATGAATGCTCGAATCGGAAAAAATAAATTTGCAATTTCATCATTTCCCGGTAAAAGAAAGCCATTAACTAAAATTACAGATTGGTCAAATAAACTAGATTCTATTTCTTCTGTTTTCCCTAAATTAACAAGTGGGGGTATTACACCTACGGGCCCTGCACTAAAAGAAGCGATGTATCAGTTTGGGAAATCAAGATTAACAAGGAGTATGAATCAAAACGATGAATCAAACATCGAAGAAACAGGGAATTAATCTAAGGCCAGGAACTGTTATGAGGGGAAAGTGGCACAAACAAGTTTATGTTATAAGTAAACAATTGGGGCAGGGTGCTATAGGCTCAGTATATTTGTGCAAAACGAAGGACGGAAAAGAAGGCGCGCTAAAAATAAGTGATAAGGCGAATTCCATTACGACAGAGGTTAATGTATTGAAGCACCTTTCAAAGGTCCAAGGATCAAACCTTGGGCCTTCTTTATACGATGTGGATGATTGGACGGACCCAACGGGAATACGTTATACATTCTATGTAATGGAGTATGTAAAAGGTAAAGACTTACCAGCTTTCTTGCGAGAACGAGGAGAAGGCTGGTTGGGTATCTTGTTTGTACAATTGTTAAAAGACTTGGAACGTCTCCATAAACAAGGGTGGGTATTTGGAGATTTAAAGCTAGATAATGTCATTGTTACCTTTTCACCACCACGCTTACGCTGGATTGATGTTGGTGGTACGACATTAATTGGTCGATCAATTAAGGAATATACTGAATTCTATGACCGTGGTTATTGGCAGGTTGGATCTAGGAAAGCTGAGCCAAGCTATGATTTGTTTGCATTAGCAATGATGGCTTTACACTATGCCTATCCAAACCAATTTGATCGTGGACAGTATCCAATTAAAACATTGCAGGAAAAAATCAGACAATCAAAACAATTATCTCCCTATCAAACATGTTTAGAAAGGGCGCTGAAAGGAGAATACATATCAAGTCTTGAAATGGAAAAAGATTTAAGCCTGAAATTATTAAAGATAACAAAACCTAAAACTACTAATCATCCAACTTCCATGATGAACCAAAAACAACTTGCATCAAAAAACCATGTGAATACAGTATGGAGTGCGTGGTTGGAAAGTTTCGCAATTATAATGGTGGCTTTTGTGTTTTTTGTTATCTATTATCTAAGTACGTAAGTCAGATGGTCATTCTTTTGTAAAACCTAAGCGAAAGACTTCCTATGTGGTAGGGAACATGTTAGGATAGACTTGTTTACCATGCTAATGAAAGAAGTTGAATCGGTAAAATGTTTAAACAAGAAGTAGATACCTTTATTAAACGCTATGCATTATTCAAACCACACAGTACGTTGTTGATTGGTGTATCAGGTGGACCAGATTCGATGGCTTTACTTCATTACTTAAATGTAATTAAAAAAGCATGGGATTTTCAGTTAATTGTTGTATCAGTAGATCATGGATTGCGTGGAGAAGAATCAAAAGTAGATGTGGATTATGTTTCGGCCTTTTGTGCGGAAAAAAACATAGCATTTTATCGCACGGCGTTAGATGTCCCGTCATTTAAAAAAGAGCATAAACTAGGTACACAAGAAGCAGCTCGTAACATGAGGTATCGTTTTTTTGCTGATCAAATGGATCAACATAAAGCGGATTATTTGGTTTTAGGACATCATGGTGATGACCAGATCGAAACAGTTTTGATGCGTCTTACCCGGACGGCTAATCCATCATCCTTAGCTGGAATCCCTGTTAAACGTCCGTTTGCTGACGGCGAGCTTGTGAGACCATTATTATCCGTGACAAAGGAAGAGATTGAATCGTATTGCCAGGAGAATGGGATTATACCAAGAAGAGACCCCTCAAATGAAGAAGATGTCTACACTCGAAATTTTTTCAGAATTCATTTGTTACCTTTATTGAAAAAACAAAATCCTAACTTACATCGTTCTGTCAGAAAATTAAGCGAGTCGATTAGAGCGGATAATGCGTACATGAACGAACAAGCGGAAAAAGTGATGGATGAAATTGTACAACTATCAAATGAAGAAAAGCAAGTGACATGTTCAATTAAACTTTTAAAAAAGCATCCGTTTGCTTTACAAAGGCGCATATTTCATCTAATATTAAGTCATCTATATGATGTACTACCGAATGGTTTACATTTTGGTCATGAGGAACAGTTTTTTGATCTTATACATAGTGAACGGGCAAATGTAACGATAGATTTGCCGAAAGATTTACAGATAACGAAATCGTATCAAACACTGTATTTTCACTTTCGAGAAGAAGAGATAGCATGTTTTTCTGCATATTTATCTGTTCCTAGTCAAGTATATCTACCGACAGGAGCAGTGGTTTCAGCCTCTTTTGTAACGGCCCCCACTGTGCAAGAAGATAAGAATAGACTATTCATTCCGATTAGTGATATAGAGCAAGATGTGCATCTAACCGTTCGATATCGACAAGATGGTGATCGCATGTATGTAAAGGGGTTAGATGGTCGAAAAAAGATAAAAGATATCTTCATTGATAAGAAAATCCCTCTACATAAAAGGAATACATGGCCGTTAATAGTTGATCAACAAGGAAATGTTCTGTGGGTAATTGGGTTAACAAAAGGTGCGGTCAAAGGATATTCTGGCGGGAGTCAATTTATTCAAATTGAATATAGAAGTAATGAAAAAATCTAGGAGGATCGGGATGCACAAAGACATCGAAAAAATATTAGTATCACAGCAAGAAATTGAGGAAAAATGTAAAGAGCTTGGCGCGCAATTATCTGAAGAATATAAAGATCGATTTCCACTAGCGATTGGGGTATTAAAAGGTGCTTTACCATTTATGTCGGATGTTCTTCGCTCTATGGATACATATTTAGAAATGGATTTTATGGATGTTTCCAGCTATGGTGGAGAAATGCGTTCTTCAGGTGAAGTGAAAATTGTAAAAGATTTAAACACAAAAGTTGAAGGTAGAGATTTGCTTATAATTGAAGATATTATTGATAGTGGACTTACATTAAGCTATTTGGTTGATTTATTTAAATATCGTAAAGCAAATTCAATTAAGATTGTTACGATGCTAGATAAACCTGCAGGCCGTACTGTTGACATTGTTGCTGATGTGGTTGGTTTTAAAGTGCCAAATGAATTTGTTGTTGGATATGGATTAGATTATCAAGAAAAGTATCGTAATTTACCTTATATCGGTGTTTTAAAGCCGCACATATATGGTGGAGAATAAGAAGAGTATGTAACATGACAGATCAAATAGTAGCATATCTTTAAAAAAGGAAATGCAATTAGTTGTAATCGTCCTTTTTTATATGATACTATTTACTATAGTTTTCTCACTTGGAGGAGGTAGGCAATGAATCGAATAGTACGTAATGTGATCTTTTATTTTGTCATATTTTTAGTGGTGATTTCCGTAATGAATGTTTTCACTGGACAAAATAATCAACAAGAAGAATATAATGTAAGTGAATTTATGCAAGCACTTGATAATGGTACGATAGCAAGTATGGAAATGCGACCTTCAAATGGTGTTATGCGAATTGAAGGAGAGCTAGTAGGTACGGATGAAGAACCTACTACATTTGTCACAAACGTTCCGGATAACAATGATATTGTCGCGAATGTTTATCAAAAAGCAAATGAGCAAGGTATTATAGATGTACAAGAAGAAGAGCAACCAAGCGGATGGGTAACGTTCTTAACTACGATGATCCCGTTTGTTATCATATTTGTCCTGTTTTTCTTCCTTCTTAACCAATCTCAGGGTGGCGGAAACAAAGTCATGAACTTTGGTAAGAGTAAAGCGAAGATGTACAGTGAAGAGAAAAAGAAAGTCCGATTTAAGGATGTTGCTGGTGCCGATGAAGAAAAGCAAGAGCTTGTAGAGGTAGTAGATTTCTTAAAAGATCCTCGTAAGTTCGATGCTATTGGAGCAAAAATACCTAAAGGTGTTTTATTAGTAGGACCTCCAGGTACAGGTAAAACGTTATTAGCAAGAGCAGTTGCCGGAGAAGCTGGTGTGCCATTCTTCTCTATTAGTGGTTCCGACTTCGTTGAAATGTTTGTCGGTGTTGGTGCATCACGTGTACGTGATTTGTTTGAAAATGCGAAGAAGAACGCACCAGGTATTATCTTTATTGATGAGATTGATGCAGTTGGTCGTCAACGTGGCGCTGGTGTTGGTGGCGGTCATGACGAACGTGAACAAACGTTAAATCAGTTACTTGTTGAAATGGATGGTTTTGGTGAAAATGAAGGTATTATTATTATTGCCGCAACAAACCGTCCTGACATCTTAGACCCTGCATTACTACGTCCAGGCCGTTTTGACCGTCAAATTACAGTTGATCGTCCTGACCTACGTGGTCGTGAAGATGTCTTAAAAGTACATGTGCGTAATAAGCCACTAGGTGACGATGTGGAGTTAAAAACAATCGCGATGCGTACACCTGGATTTTCAGGTGCAGATTTAGAAAACCTGCTTAACGAAGCTGCGTTAGTAGCAGCACGTACGAATAAAACGAAGATCGAAATGGTCGACGTTGATGAAGCAATTGATCGTGTTATTGCAGGACCTGCGAAGAAGAGCAGAGTTATCTCACCAAAAGAAAAAAATATCGTCGCATATCATGAAAGTGGACACACTATTATTGGAATGGTGCTGGACGATGCTGATATGGTTCATAAAGTTACAATCGTACCTCGTGGGCAAGCTGGTGGCTATGCTGTCATGCTACCAAAGGAAGATCGTTACTTTATGACGAAACCAGAGCTATTAGATAAGATTACTGGTTTACTTGGTGGGCGTGTTGCTGAGGAAGTAATATTCGGTGAAGTTAGTACGGGGGCTCACAATGACTTTGAACGTGCAACGAATATTGCTCGTAAGATGGTAACAGAGTACGGCATGAGTGATGCAATAGGTCCTGTTCAATTTGCTAGCTCAGGTGGTCAAGTATTCTTAGGAAGAGACATGCAAAATGAATCTAACTACAGTGAAGCGATAGCATATGAAATTGATAAAGAAGTTCAAAGCTTTATTAATCAGTGTTATGCTCGTGCAAAAGAAATTCTAACGGAAAACAAAGATAAATTAGAATTAGTTGCGAAGACATTATTAGAGATCGAAACGTTAGATGCAAGACAAATTAAAGGTCTTTTTGAAGATGGTATCTTACCGGATCCAGTTGTTTTTGAACAAAATGAAACGGATACGAGTGGAGAAGATAAACAATCTTCAGATTCTAAAGATGTAAAAGTTAACATTCAATCAAAATCAGAAGAAGATCATACATCTATTTCTTCCGAGTTTGATTCGAATGATGACGAAACTTCTGAAGATCCAGATAAAAAAGAATAGTATATGCAACTGGTGTAATCAATTAATTGATTACACCAGTTTTTTATCTAAATATCTTTTTTAAAAGACTGTTGTTTATGACTAAATAACCAAAGGCTCTGTCGTAACACTGCTATCGGCTACTTAAATAATTTACTGATTGCTACCACGCTACGGTAGCAAATGGTCTCCCTTTCCGTGGGCACAACCTCAGCTATCTATAGAAGCAAAGACCACTTCTATAGAGGATCTTCGGTTTGTGCTGTTCCCACAGGAGTGTCAACCATTTGCTACCTTCGCTGGATAGTGTATCTTTGTTCTATACAGGTGATAAAATTACTTTTTATTGTTTCTAACTCATGCTTTAGTTAGCCGTTAATTACCAATTATAGCGTCTTTTACGCCATTTTATTTAGCGGACTAAAACCAGTGGATCAAGCTAAATGGGCGAGACTCCTGCAGGAACAGCAAATGTTTTCGATGGGATGAGTAATCGCAATCCCACGGGCTGAAGATCCACTCGGAGGCGTTCTTTGCTTCCGAGTTAGCTGAAGTCGTGCCTGCGGAAAGGGAGCCCATTTCGCTTGAGGAGCGGGGTATAAATTACTTTGTATTGCACTTTTTATAAAGTGCGTTATGTTACGACTAAGTTTCTCTCAAGTCTGAAGAGTGAAAAGTAACAATGTTTGTGAATAAAGTCATTCTGAAATATGGTGTATGAATAGAGTTAAAAGTAAAGTCTAAGATCGATAGCATTTTTACTGTAATTTTTTAAGAAAGTCGCCACATTAACGAAGTGTAATACAATATGATATGATGGTAAAAATAAATATGGTAGAGTTGGTGAAAGAGTAATGATATTTGTATTAGATGTTGGTAACACAAATACTGTTTTAGGGATTTTTGACCAAGACGAATTGAAATACCAGTGGAGAATTAAAACGGATCGAGAAAAAACAGAAGATGAATTTGCGATGTTAATTAAATCGTTATTTGAGCATGAAGGTTTAACATTTGCTAATGTTAACGGTATTATTATTTCTTCTGTCGTTCCTCCTATTATGTATGCCTTCGACCGAATGGCTGAAAAGTATTTTGATCAAAAACCTTTAATTGTTGGTGATCAAGCAGTTGAATTATTTTTGAAAATGAAATATCCTAACCCAGCTGAACTAGGAGCTGATCGTATAGTTAACGCAGTAGGAGCAATTGAAGCCTATGGTGCGCCCTTGATTATTATTGATTTCGGTACAGCTACGACATACTGCTATGTGAACGAAAATGAGGAATATGTAGGTGGTGCCATCGCGCCGGGTATTAATATTTCACTGGAGGCACTGTATTCAAAAGCGGCCAAATTACCTAAAGTTGAAATTAAACATCCAAATGAGATTGTTGGGTTATCGACTGTTGAAGCAATGCAATCAGGTGTATACTTTGGTTATGTGGGACAGGTTGATGAGGTTGTAAGAAGATTTAAGAAGGTGAGTTCTGAAGATACTAAAGTTGTTGCTACAGGTGGATTGGCTACATTAATTGCAGGAGAATCAAGTATGGTTGATATTGTAGATCCTGTATTAACATTAAAAGGTTTATATGTTATCTATAAAAAATTGAATCATCATACCGAATAAGGTTAAAATCATTGTAATAAAGGAGTTTATATAGATGGATTATTTAATTAAAGCAACAGCTTTTCAAGGAACAGTAAGAGCGTATGCTATTCAATCAACAGAAACTGTAGAAGAAGCAAGAAAACGCCACGACACATGGGCGACTGCATCTGCTGCCCTTGGTAGGACAATTACAATTTCTACAATGATGGGAGCGATGTTAAAGGGAGAAGACAAGTTGACTGTAAAGGTTGAAGGTGACGGACCTGTAGGACCTATCGTTGTCGATTCTAATTCAAAGGGAGAGGTTCGAGGATATATTACGAATCCCCATGTTGATTTTGATTTAAATAACAAAGGTAAATTGGATGTAGCACGTGCAGTTGGTACGTCAGGAAATATAAGTGTTGTAAAAGATCTTGGTTTAAAGGACTTTTTTACTGGCCAAGTGCCGATTGTTTCAGGCGAAATCGGAGAAGATTTCACCTATTATTTTGCTAACTCTGAACAAGTTCCATCTGCGGTAGGAGCAGGGGTATTGGTTAATCCGGATCACTCTATTTTAGCTGCGGGCGGTTTTATTATTCAAGTAATGCCAGGGGCAACTGATGAAACAATTGGTGGTATAGAAACAAAAATTTCAACAATTGATCCGATCTCAACGTTAATTCGACAAGGAAGAACGCCAGAAGAAATTTTAGCTCTTATATTAGGGGAAGAGAACATGAAGACACATGAAAGAATGTCTGTCCAATTTACATGTTCTTGTTCGGTAGATCGAATTAAAAATGCGATAAAAAGTTTAGGAAATCAGGAAATTGACCAGATGATAGAAGAAGACGGTGGAGCAGAGGCTGTTTGTCATTTTTGCAATGAGCAGTACCAATTAGATGTGGATGATTTAAACGCATTAAAACAAGTATAAGGAGAAAACACATGACACGTAAGTTACTATTGGGGATGATTGTTCTGCTTTTGGTTACTAATATTGTAACAATTGCTATCTGGATGATTGATCGAAATGATAATGAAGACGAAGAATTTACTGTTGATTTTGATCAAAATGAACCAGTTGCTACAATTGGTCAAGATGAGATTACCTATGGAGAGTGGATCAATCATTTAGAGAAGGCCTACGGTCGGGAGGCCTTGGAAGAGGAAATAAATGAAAAGGTAATTAGACAATTGGCAGAGGAAAAAAACATCTCGATAAACGAAGAGGTAGTTGAGCTTGAATTATCACTATTATTCACGATGGAAGGTATACTGTCCGAAGCAGAAGTAGAAGAAAAAGAAGAGGAATGGTCAGAGAGTATTAGAAATAGACTATACTTGGAAGAACTAATAACAGAAGATATGGAAATAACAGATCAAGAATTACAAACCTATTACGACCAATATCGTGATCAATACCAATTTTCTCAAACTATACAGTTATCACACATTGTAGTTTCAGATCAAACCACAGCGAACAAAGTAATCGATGAATTGGATGCTGGAGCTTCATTTACTTCGTTAGCGCGTGAGTATACGGTGGATGAAGAGACGCGTAATGACGGTGGTTATTTAGGCTACTATACGGAAACGAGTAGTTTTTTACCTAGTGCTTATTATGACCAAGCGATGTCCATGCAAGAGCATACGTATAGTGAACCATTTATAGTCGATGGTGGGGTTGCAATCCTATACTTACATCGAGAACTAGCAGAAATAGATTTAAGTTATGACGCGCTGAAGGATCATCTTCGAAGAGAAGTAGCATTAGAAAAAATGGAAGTGTCCCCTTCAGCGGCAAGTTTATGGAATGAGTTAGAAATTGAATGGATTTATGAGTAAAAAATTTTCTGTTTATTCTTGTAAATAAGTTGACAAAGCTAAGTGATGTGGCGTACAGTGTAATTAAACGAATAAGAATACTCGGGATTAGGAGTGATAAAATGAAAATAGCACAATCAATTAGTGAATTAATCGGTAACACACCAATTGTTAAATTAAATCGTACTGGTAATCAAGGGGATGCAGAGATTTATGTGAAGCTAGAATTCATGAATCCTGGTAGCTCTGTAAAAGATCGTATTGCATTAGCGATGATCGAAGCGGCTGAAGAAAGTGGAGAGTTAACACCGGATAAGACAATTGTTGAACCAACAAGTGGTAATACAGGAATTGGGTTAGCAATGGTCGCGGCAATTAAGGGCTATAAAGCAATACTTGTTATGCCGGATACAATGAGCATGGAACGTCGTAATTTATTACGTGCATATGGTGCTGAACTAGTTCTAACACCAGGTGCAGACGGTATGAAAGGTGCCATTAAGAAGGCTGAGGAATTACAAGAAGTAAATGGTTACTTTATGCCACAGCAATTTAATAATGCAGCGAATCCTGCTGTACATGAACGCACAACAGGTAAAGAAATTGTTGAACAAATGGGTGATCAACTAGACGCATTTATCTCTGGTATTGGTACTGGTGGTACGATTACAGGTGCAGGTAAAGTGTTGAAAGAAAAGTATAAAGATATCAGCATAGTAGCTGTAGAACCTGAAGGCTCTGCAATTCTATCGGGAGGTACACCAGGTCCTCATAAAATTCAGGGAATCGGTGCTGGATTTGTTCCAGAAGTGCTAAATACAGAAGTATATGATGAAATTGTTACAGTTAGTAATGAAGATGCTTATGCAACTGCAAGAGAAGTGGCGCGTACAGAAGGATTGTTAGGTGGTGTTTCTTCAGGTGCAGCTATCCATGCAGCAAAACAAGTGGCGAAGAAGTTAGGTAAAGGGAAAAAGGTATTGGCTGTTATTCCGAGTAATGGAGAACGCTATTTATCTACACCGCTTTATCAATTTGATGAAGAATAAGCATTTGTTAGCATTGTGATATAAAAAGGTGGCCCCATTTCAATGGAGGCTACTTTTTTTATGAGCAAACTTATATTTGATTGTAACAATTAGATGCAATTTACTAGTAGATTAAAAGTTATAAATAATTTACAATTGCATGTGTAACGGCTGATTGTTTTGTTTGTTTGATGTACAATAGATGTAAAAATAGGGGCGATCAAGTTGTATCGAAATATCAAAACAAGGCATGGTAATATTAACTTAGATAAAAAGACAGTAGTAATGGGAATCCTTAATGTGACACCTGACTCTTTCTCTGATGGAGGCAAGCACGATCAACGTGATCGTGCGGTTCAACATGCTATTGCGATGGAACGTGCGGGAGCGGATATTATAGATATAGGTGGAGAGTCTACAAGACCTGGTCACGAACCGGTTTCTGAAGAAGAGGAGATAGCGCGTGTTATTCCTATTATAAAAAAAATAAGAGAACAAGTATCTGTGCCAATTTCAATTGATACGTTCAAAGCGGAAACGGCAAAACAAGCGATTTCTGCAGGGGCAGACATTATCAATGATATATGGGGTGCGAAAAGGGAGCCTGAAATAGCTGAGGTTGCTGCTACACATAAAGTTCCGATTATTTTAATGCATAATCGTGCAGATCACGTGTATACATCTTTAATTGAAAATGTATTAGATGATCTTAGAGAAAGTATAAATATAGCCTTGAATAAAGGTGTGTTACAAGAACAAATAATCTTGGATCCTGGTATAGGTTTTGCTAAAAATGCCGTTCAAAATATGGAAGTTATAAGACATCTGGAGCAATTGTTAACACTAGATTATCCGTTACTATTAGGAACATCACGAAAATCAATAATCGGAAAAACATTAGATTTACCTACTGATCAAAGAGATGTGGGAACGGGTGCAACTACATGCTTTGGTATAACAAAAGGTGTTGATATTGTCCGTGTGCATAATGTTGAAATGACTGTTCAACTGACAAAAATGATGGATGCGATGATCGGAAAAGGTGGTAAAGTAGATGGATAAAATTTATTTACATAAGTTAGCGTTTTATGGATATCATGGTGTATTTGCAGAAGAGAATAAATTAGGCCAACGGTATTATGTTGATCTTGAGTTAGAAATTGATCTGCAAAAAGCGGGGAAGTCTGATCAAATAGAGGACTCAATTGATTATGGACATGTTTATCAAATTACGAAAGAAATTGTTGAAGGGAAGGCATATCGGCTTGTTGAAGCTGTTGCTGAAAATATTTCGGAAAGATTATTGCAGACATTTGATCAATTAGCTGCATGCCGTGTGAAAGTGGATAAACCAGATCCACCAATTCCAGGCCATTATCAAGCGGTAGCTGTGGAAATATATCGGGAACAAACAAAATGAAAGTAGCTTATATCGCGTTAGGATCAAATATAGAGCCGAGATATTCTTATCTAAAAAAAGCAATAAAAGAGTTGGAACAAATTGCGAAAGTCGTAGTTTTAAATAAGTCAGATGTTTATGAAACAGTACCTGTTGGATATACAGATCAAGCAAATTTCTTGAATATGGTTATTGAAATTGAGACGAGCCTATCCGCTTTTAACTTACTTGATTCATGCCAAGCTGTTGAAGGAAAGCTTGGTCGTAATAGAGATATAAGGTGGGGGCCCCGAACAATAGACCTTGACATTTTATTGTATAATAAAGAAAATATGAAGACGGATAAATTAATTATTCCACATCCCAGAATGCACGAACGTGCTTTTGTATTAGTGCCGTTACAGGATGTGAATCCTAATATTCATATCCAATCTATAAATAAAGATGTCTCACGTATTTTAAACGACTTACCAACAGAAGAGAAAAGAGGCGTAATCAAATGGATTCCATGCACTGGGGAAGAAGAATAAAGGCATTTCGTAAATTAAAAGGGTATACACAAATTCAATTTGCAAAAAAAGTTGGGGTTTCTGTATCTGTCATGGGAGAAATTGAACGAGGGATGCGAAATCCTCCACATGATTTTTTGGTTAAGGCAACACAAATTTTAGAAATATCATTAGAAGAATTGCAGCCTGAGCTTGAGGATCAAGTACAACAAGTTTAAATAAAGAGATAATATAGATGTATAGTACTGTCAATAAAATAAGAAAATGAAGGAAATGCTATATATGGACGATGAGAGAAACCTACTAACTTACAAATATTTGGTATGCGATTGATGAAGAACAAATGTATGAAGATTAGTGATAATGGAGATATGTAAAAAGAAGCGTTACATCTATAATGGCTTATTAGGAAATGGTAAGGTTAGCGAACGGTAAGTTTATAGTCTTCAACTAACTTATATTGAAATAAAGGACTGCGCAGTATACACTGGCAGTCCTTTATAGGTGTAATTCTTTGTTAATATGTTATGATTAGAAGCAGATTACTAATTAAAGAAGGTTTAGGGTGTAATTTCCTTTATACATAATAAACTAAATGAGTAAACGGGAGTGAAATGTAGATGTCAGAAGAATTGAATGAACATATGCAGGTGCGACGCGATAAATTAGAAGTATTCTGGGAAAAGGGAATTGATCCGTTCGGGGATAAGTTTGAGCGTACTCATTTAGCGTCTGACTTAATAGAAGCATATGATCAATTTACAAAAGAAGAACTTGAAGAAAAAGCGATTGAAACAACAATAGCAGGAAGAATTATGACAAAGCGGGGGAAAGGGAAAGCTGGTTTTTCTCATGTCCAAGACTTTAGTGGACAAATTCAATTATATATTCGTACAGATAAAATTGGAGAAGAGGCATATGAGCTTTTCAACTCAGCGGATTTAGGTGATATTGTTGGAATAACTGGAACAGTTTTTAAAACAAAAGTGGGAGAGCTTTCTGTAAAAGCGTCTAAATTTCAAGTTCTAACTAAATCTTTACGTCCACTACCGGAAAAATTTCATGGACTAAAGGATGTAGAACAACGTTATCGTCAGCGTTATTTAGATCTTATTACAAATCCGCAAAGTAAAGAGACATTCATTATGCGTAGTAAAATCATTCAATCAATGCGCCGGTATTTAGATGGAGCGGGTTTTCTTGAAGTAGAAACGCCGATGATGCACGGGATTGCTGGTGGAGCTTCTGCCCGACCGTTTATTACACATCATAATGCATTAGATATGCAATTGTACATGCGTATTGCTATAGAGCTCCACTTAAAACGATTAGTAGTAGGTGGTATGGAAAAAGTATATGAAATTGGCCGTGTATTTCGTAATGAAGGAGTATCAACACGTCACAACCCAGAGTTTACTATGCTAGAATTATATGAAGCCTACGCTGATTACCATGATGTTATGGCATTAGTGGAAGAAATGGTATCCCACATTGCAAAAGAGGTAAATGGATCTACTACCATTATGTATGGAGAAGACGAAGTGAATTTAGAACCACAATGGAAAAGGGTTCATATGGTTGATGCCATTAAAGAATATACTGGTGTTGACTTCTGGGAACAGATGACCGATGAAGAAGCTAAAGCATTAGCGAAACAACATAACATTGGAATTAAAGATTCTATGACTTATGGACACATTGTTAATGAATTCTTTGAGCAACGGGTAGAAGAGGAGTTAATCCAACCAACATTTGTTTATGGACATCCTGTTGAGATATCGCCACTTGCAAAGAAAAATAAAGAAGATGAACGTTTTACAGATCGTTTTGAATTATTTATTGTTAGACGCGAGCATGCAAACGCATTTTCGGAGTTAAACGATCCAATCGATCAGCGTGAACGTTTTGAAGCACAAGTGAAAGAAAAAGAGCAAGGTAATGATGAAGCACATGAAATGGATGAAGATTTCTTAGAAGCGTTGGAGTATGGCATGCCTCCAACAGGTGGATTAGGAATTGGTATTGATCGTTTAGTAATGCTTTTAACAAACGCTCCTTCTATTCGTGATGTGTTATTGTTTCCTCAAATGCGAAACCGTGGTGAATAATAAACTAGTAGTACTTTTAAAAACCTTGCAGCCACATAATTGCGAGGTTTTTAAATATTTTTATAGTCAATCATAATAATAGGATTGCATTTCAATCATAATAATGATATATTAATTGCTGTTGTACAGAACGTAATCAGCGGAGAGAAATTATTTGTTGACAATATATCTGGACAATGGTATATTGATCAGGTCGCTACTTTTCGACTGAAGAATAGCAAACGAAAATTATTATAAAAAATTCTTGACTTTAATCAAATAGTTTTATATAATATAAAAGCTGTCGAAAACAACAGCAAAATAAATTGATCTTTGAAAACTGAACGAAACACACAGTATGTTAAGTAAGTAGAAACAACAAGCTAGTTAAGTATTTGAGCAGCAAGCTCGCATTTTATGGAGAGTTTGATCTTGGCTCAGGACGAACGCTGGCGGCGTGCCTAATACATGCAAGTCGAGCGCATGAAATAAGTGAATCCCTTCGGGGTGAAACTTATGGATTGAGCGGCGGACGGGTGAGTAACACGTGGGCAACCTGCCTGTAAGACTGGGATAACTCCGGGAAACCGGGGCTAATACCGGATAACACTTTTCTTTACCTAAAGGGAAGTTGAAAGGCGGCTCTTTGAGCTGTCACTTACAGATGGGCCCGCGGCGCATTAGCTAGTTGGTAGGGTAATGGCCTACCAAGGCGACGATGCGTAGCCGACCTGAGAGGGTGATCGGCCACACTGGGACTGAGACACGGCCCAGACTCCTACGGGAGGCAGCAGTAGGGAATCTTCCGCAATGGACGAAAGTCTGACGGAGCAACGCCGCGTGAACGATGAAGGTTTTCGGATCGTAAAGTTCTGTTGTTAGGGAAGAACAAGTACCGTTCTAACAGGACGGTACCTTGACGGTACCTAACGAGGAAGCCCCGGCTAACTACGTGCCAGCAGCCGCGGTAATACGTAGGGGGCAAGCGTTGTCCGGAATTATTGGGCGTAAAGCGCGCGCAGGCGGTTCTTTAAGTCTGATGTGAAATCTTGTGGCTCAACCACAAGCGGTCATTGGAAACTGGGGAACTTGAGTACAGAAGAGGAGAGTGGAATTCCACGTGTAGCGGTGAAATGCGTAGATATGTGGAGGAACACCAGTGGCGAAGGCGACTCTCTGGTCTGTAACTGACGCTGAGGCGCGAAAGCGTGGGGAGCAAACAGGATTAGATACCCTGGTAGTCCACGCCGTAAACGATGAGTGCTAGGTGTTAGGGGGTTTCCGCCCCTTAGTGCTGCAGCTAACGCATTAAGCACTCCGCCTGGGGAGTACGGCCGCAAGGCTGAAACTCAAAAGAATTGACGGGGACCCGCACAAGCGGTGGAGCATGTGGTTTAATTCGAAGCAACGCGAAGAACCTTACCAGGTCTTGACATCCGCTGCCAACCCTAGAGATAGGGCGTTCCCTTCGGGGACAGCGTGACAGGTGGTGCATGGTTGTCGTCAGCTCGTGTCGTGAGATGTTGGGTTAAGTCCCGCAACGAGCGCAACCCTTGATTTTAGTTGCCAGCATTTAGTTGGGCACTCTAAAGTGACTGCCGGTGATAAACCGGAGGAAGGTGGGGATGACGTCAAATCATCATGCCCCTTATGACCTGGGCTACACACGTGCTACAATGGATGGTACAAAGGGCAGCGAAGCCGCGAGGTGAAGCAAATCCCATAAAACCATTCTCAGTTCGGATTGTAGGCTGCAACTCGCCTACATGAAGCCGGAATCGCTAGTAATCGCGGATCAGCATGCCGCGGTGAATACGTTCCCGGGTCTTGTACACACCGCCCGTCACACCACGAGAGTTAGCAACACCCGAAGTCGGTGAGGTAACCTTTACAGGAACCAGCCGCCGAAGGTGGGGCCAATGATTGGGGTGAAGTCGTAACAAGGTAGCCGTATCGGAAGGTGCGGCTGGATCACCTCCTTTCTAAGGATAAATGAAAAGCGTAAGCACGCGTTTAACGACGTATGAACTGGACTGAACCGAAGGAGATAAAGAAAACACAACGAACGAAAGTGAGTTGATGTTGCCTTATCGTACGGAGGAGAAGGAAGTTTACTAGTCGTTGCGTGCTAGAAGCTGGACATATAGGAAAACATACTGTGTGGTTTGGTTCAGTTTTGAGAGATCAAGTATCTTTCATTTTATGTACCTTGAAAACTAGATAAGAAGTTAGGAAGCGAGAAGGATTGTACTTTCAGTACAAAACAGAACGTGAGCCTAACATATGACAAGACATCATATCAAAGTAAGAAGAACCAAACGCTTTTATTAACTAATATAGTTAAGTAAGAAAGGGCGCACGGTGGATGCCTTGGCACTAGGAGCCGAAGAAGGACGGGACAAACACCGATATGTCTTGGGGAGCCGTACGTAGGCATTGATCCAGGAATTTCCGAATGGGGGAACCCCCTGCTCGTAATGGAGTAGGACACTTTACTGAATACATAGGTAAAGTGAGGCAGACCCGGGGAACTGAAACATCTTAGTACCCGGAGGAAGAGAAAGCAAATGCGATTTCCTGAGTAGCGGCGAGCGAAACGGAATCAGCCCAAACCAAAAAGCTTGCTTTTTGGGGTTGTAGGACACGCTATACGGAGTTACAAAGAAACGTTTTACATGAATCGATCTGGAACGATCAGCCGAAGAAGGTAAGAGCCCTGTAATGAAAAGGACGTTTCCTCCAGCGTGGATCCTGAGTACGGCGGAACACGAGAAATTCCGTCGGAATCCGGGAGGACCATCTCCCAAGGCTAAATACTCCCTAGTGACCGATAGTGTACCAGTACCGTGAGGGAAAGGTGAAAAGCACCCCGGAAGGGGAGTGAAAGAGATCCTGAAACCGTGTGCCTACAAGTAGTCGAAGCTCGATATTTTCCTTCGGGAAAAAGAATGAGTGACGGCGTACCTTTTGTAGAATGGACCGGCGAGTTACGATTCTTTGCAAGGTTAAGCCGCACAGGTGGAGCCGCAGCGAAAGCGAGTCTGAATAGGGCGTGATAGTAAAGGGTCGTAGACCCGAAACCGTGTGATCTACCCATGTCCAGGGTGAAGGTCAGGTAACACTGACTGGAGGCCCGAACCCACGCATGTTGAAAAATGCGGGGATGAGGTGTGGGTAGGGGTGAAATGCCAATCGAACACGGAGATAGCTGGTTCTCTCCGAAATAGCTTTAGGGCTAGCCTCAAGGAACGTATGTTGGAGGTAGAGCACTGATTGGACTAGGGGCCCTTACCGGGTTACCGAATTCAGTCAAACTCCGAATGCCAATCATATTGCCTTGGGAGTCAGACTATGGGTGATAAGGTTCATAGTCGAAAGGGAAACAGCCCAGACCGTCAGCTAAGGTCCCAAAGTATACGTTAAGTGGAAAAGGATGTGGCGTTGCATAGACAACCAGGATGTTGGCTCAGAAGCAGCCATCATTTAAAGAGTGCGTAATAGCTCACTGGTCGAGTGACGCTGCGCCGAAAATGTACCGGGGCTAAACGTATCACCGAAGCTACGGATTCCAAGAAGTATTGCACTTCTTGGATTGGTAGGAGAGCGTTCTAAGTGCAGCGAAGTCAGACCGTGAGGACTGGTGGAGCGCTTAGAAGTGAGAATGCCGGTATGAGTAGCGAAAAAGAAGTGAGAATCTTCTTCACCGAAAGCCCAAGGTTTCCTGAGGAAGGCTCGTCCGCTCAGGGTTAGTCGGGACCTAAGCCGAGGCCGAAAGGCGTAGGCGATGGACAACAGGTTGATATTCCTGTACCACCTCCTTTCCGTTTGAACAACGGGGGGACGCAGTAGGATATGGAAAGCGCGCTGCTGGTTATGCGCGCCCAAGCAGTGAGGCTGTTGGATAGGTAAATCCGTCCAATGTAAGGTTGAGCTGTGATGGGGAGGGAACTTAAGTACCGAAGTTCCGGATTTCACACTGCCAAGAAAAGCCTCTAGTGAGGAAAGAGGTGCCCGTACCGTAAACCGACACAGGTAGGCGAGAAGAGAATTCTAAGGTGATCGGGAGAACTCTCGTTAAGGAACTCGGCAAAATGACCCCGTAACTTCGGGAGAAGGGGTGCTTCTTTTACGAGAAGCCGCAGTGAAAAGGCCCAAGCGACTGTTTAGCAAAAACACAGGTCTCTGCGAAGCCGTAAGGCGAAGTATAGGGGCTGACACCTGCCCGGTGCTGGAAGGTTAAGGGGATGCGTTAGCTTTCGGGCGAAGCGCTGAACCGAAGCCCCAGTAAACGGCGGCCGTAACTATAACGGTCCTAAGGTAGCGAAATTCCTTGTCGGGTAAGTTCCGACCCGCACGAAAGGTGCAACGACTTGGGCACTGTCTCAACGAGAGACCCGGTGAAATTATACGATGCGTGAAGATGCGCATTACCCGCGACAGGACGGAAAGACCCCGTGGAGCTTTACTGTAGCCTGATATTGAATGTCGGCACAGCTTGTACAGGATAGGTGGGAGCCGTTGAAGCGTGAGCGCTAGCTTACGTCGAGGCGCCCGTGGGATACCACCCTGGCTGTGTTGACCTTCTAACCCAGAACCGTGATCCGGTTCGGAGACAGTGTCAGGTGGGCAGTTTGACTGGGGCGGTCGCCTCCTAAAGAGTAACGGAGGCGCCCAAAGGTTCCCTCAGAATGGTTGGAAATCATTCGAAGAGTGTAAAGGCAGAAGGGAGCTTGACTGCGAGACCTACAAGTCGAGCAGGGACGAAAGTCGGGCTTAGTGATCCGGCGGTACCGTATGGAAGGGCCGTCGCTCAACGGATAAAAGCTACCCCGGGGATAACAGGCTTATCTCCCCCAAGAGTCCACATCGACGGGGAGGTTTGGCACCTCGATGTCGGCTCATCGCATCCTGGGGCTGTAGTCGGTCCCAAGGGTTGGGCTGTTCGCCCATTAAAGCGGTACGCGAGCTGGGTTCAGAACGTCGTGAGACAGTTCGGTCCCTATCCGTCGTGGGCGCAAGAAGTTTGAGAGGAGCTGTCCTTAGTACGAGAGGACCGGGATGGACACACCGCTGGTGTACCAGTTGTTCTGCCAAGAGCATCGCTGGGTAGCTACGTGTGGAAGGGATAAGTGCTGAAAGCATCTAAGCATGAAGCCCCCCTCAAGATGAGACTTCTCATCTTTTTAGAGTAAGATCCCTCAGAGACGATGAGGTTGATAGGTTCGAGGTGGAAGCGTGGTGACACGTGTAGCTGACGAATACTAATAGATCGAGGACTTAACTATAATACTATATGTTGTCTTGTTGTAATTCTTATCTAGTTTTGAAGGTATAAATTCCCTGAAAAATAACTTTTTAAATAAAAATAACATTTTTAAAAAAAAGACTTGCTTTTCTGGTGAATTGTTAATATAATATATCTTGTCCTTGAAATTATAGGATAATGTCTGGTGACAATAGCGAAGAGGTCACACCTGTTCCCATGCCGAACACAGTAGTTAAGCTCTTCAGCGCTCATGGTAGTTGGGGCTTTGCTCCTGCGAGAGTAGGACGTCGCCAGGCTTCATTAGGAGGATTAGCTCAGCTGGGAGAGCACCTGCCTTACAAGCAGGGGGTCGCAGGTTCGAGCCCTGCATCCTCCACCATACGCCGGCCTAGCTCAACTGGTAGAGCAACTGACTTGTAATCAGTAGGTTGGGGGTTCAAGTCCTCTGGCCGGCACCATAATATTTTTTTGCTAAAGTACGAGCCATTAGCTCAGTCGGTAGAGCATCTGACTTTTAATCAGAGGGTCGAAGGTTCAAGTCCTTCATGGCTCACCATTTAGCGGGTGTGGCGGAATTGGCAGACGCGCTAGACTTAGGATCTAGTGTCTTATGACGTGGGGGTTCAAGTCCCTCCACCCGCATTTGCGAAAGTAGTTCAGTGGTAGAACATCACCTTGCCAAGGTGGGGGTCGCGGGTTCGAATCCCGTCTTTCGCTCCATTTTTAAAACGATTTTAGATAGCCCATGCCGGGGTGGCGGAATTGGCAGACGCACAGGACTTAAAATCCTGCGGTAGGTTTCTACCGTGCCGGTTCGAGTCCGGCCCTCGGCACCATTAGCGCCCGTAGCTCAATTGGATAGAGCACTTGACTACGAATCAAGAGGTTAGAGGTTCAAGTCCTCTCGGGCGCACCATTTATCGGGAAGTAGCTCAGCTTGGTAGAGCACTTGGTTTGGGACCAAGGGGTCGCAGGTTCAAATCCTGTCTTCCCGACCATTTCTTATATAAAGTGTTTTAGGGGCCTTAGCTCAGCTGGGAGAGCGCCTGCCTTGCACGCAGGAGGTCAGCGGTTCGATCCCGCTAGGCTCCACCATTTATTTTGATCTTTGAAAACTGAACGAAACACACAGTATGTTAAGTAAGTAGAAACAACAAGCTAGTTAAGTATTTGAGCAGCAAGCTCGCATTTTATGGAGAGTTTGATCTTGGCTCAGGACGAACGCTGGCGGCGTGCCTAATACATGCAAGTCGAGCGCATGAAATAAGTGAATCCCTTCGGGGTGAAGCTTATGGATTGAGCGGCGGACGGGTGAGTAACACGTGGGCAACCTGCCTGTAAGACTGGGATAACTCCGGGAAACCGGGGCTAATACCGGATAACACTTTTCTTTACCTAAAGGGAAGTTGAAAGGCGGCTCTTTGAGCTGTCACTTACAGATGGGCCCGCGGCGCATTAGCTAGTTGGTAGGGTAATGGCCTACCAAGGCGACGATGCGTAGCCGAC
>NZ_CP029797.1:135000-205000 GCF_003268595.1 Paraliobacillus zengyii
TAGGGCTAGCCTCAAGGAACGTATGTTGGAGGTAGAGCACTGATTGGACTAGGGGCCCTTACCGGGTTACCGAATTCAGTCAAACTCCGAATGCCAATCATATTGCCTTGGGAGTCAGACTATGGGTGATAAGGTTCATAGTCGAAAGGGAAACAGCCCAGACCGTCAGCTAAGGTCCCAAAGTATACGTTAAGTGGAAAAGGATGTGGCGTTGCATAGACAACCAGGATGTTGGCTCAGAAGCAGCCATCATTTAAAGAGTGCGTAATAGCTCACTGGTCGAGTGACGCTGCGCCGAAAATGTACCGGGGCTAAACGTATCACCGAAGCTACGGATTCCAAGAAGTATTGCACTTCTTGGATTGGTAGGAGAGCGTTCTAAGTGCAGCGAAGTCAGACCGTGAGGACTGGTGGAGCGCTTAGAAGTGAGAATGCCGGTATGAGTAGCGAAAAAGAAGTGAGAATCTTCTTCACCGAAAGCCCAAGGTTTCCTGAGGAAGGCTCGTCCGCTCAGGGTTAGTCGGGACCTAAGCCGAGGCCGAAAGGCGTAGGCGATGGACAACAGGTTGATATTCCTGTACCACCTCCTTTCCGTTTGAACAACGGGGGGACGCAGTAGGATATGGAAAGCGCGCTGCTGGTTATGCGCGCCCAAGCAGTGAGGCTGTTGGATAGGTAAATCCGTCCAATGTAAGGTTGAGCTGTGATGGGGAGGGAACTTAAGTACCGAAGTTCCGGATTTCACACTGCCAAGAAAAGCCTCTAGTGAGGAAAGAGGTGCCCGTACCGTAAACCGACACAGGTAGGCGAGAAGAGAATTCTAAGGTGATCGGGAGAACTCTCGTTAAGGAACTCGGCAAAATGACCCCGTAACTTCGGGAGAAGGGGTGCTTCTTTTGCGAGAAGCCGCAGTGAAAAGGCCCAAGCGACTGTTTAGCAAAAACACAGGTCTCTGCGAAGCCGTAAGGCGAAGTATAGGGGCTGACACCTGCCCGGTGCTGGAAGGTTAAGGGGATGCGTTAGCTTTCGGGCGAAGCGCTGAACCGAAGCCCCAGTAAACGGCGGCCGTAACTATAACGGTCCTAAGGTAGCGAAATTCCTTGTCGGGTAAGTTCCGACCCGCACGAAAGGTGCAACGACTTGGGCACTGTCTCAACGAGAGACCCGGTGAAATTATACGATGCGTGAAGATGCGCATTACCCGCGACAGGACGGAAAGACCCCGTGGAGCTTTACTGTAGCCTGATATTGAATGTCGGCACAGCTTGTACAGGATAGGTGGGAGCCGTTGAAGCGTGAGCGCTAGCTTACGTCGAGGCGCCCGTGGGATACCACCCTGGCTGTGTTGACCTTCTAACCCAGAACCGTGATCCGGTTCGGAGACAGTGTCAGGTGGGCAGTTTGACTGGGGCGGTCGCCTCCTAAAGAGTAACGGAGGCGCCCAAAGGTTCCCTCAGAATGGTTGGAAATCATTCGAAGAGTGTAAAGGCAGAAGGGAGCTTGACTGCGAGACCTACAAGTCGAGCAGGGACGAAAGTCGGGCTTAGTGATCCGGCGGTACCGTATGGAAGGGCCGTCGCTCAACGGATAAAAGCTACCCCGGGGATAACAGGCTTATCTCCCCCAAGAGTCCACATCGACGGGGAGGTTTGGCACCTCGATGTCGGCTCATCGCATCCTGGGGCTGTAGTCGGTCCCAAGGGTTGGGCTGTTCGCCCATTAAAGCGGTACGCGAGCTGGGTTCAGAACGTCGTGAGACAGTTCGGTCCCTATCCGTCGTGGGCGCAAGAAGTTTGAGAGGAGCTGTCCTTAGTACGAGAGGACCGGGATGGACACACCGCTGGTGTACCAGTTGTTCTGCCAAGAGCATCGCTGGGTAGCTACGTGTGGAAGGGATAAGTGCTGAAAGCATCTAAGCATGAAGCCCCCCTCAAGATGAGACTTCTCATCTTTTTAGAGTAAGATCCCTCAGAGACGATGAGGTTGATAGGTTCGAGGTGGAAGCGTGGTGACACGTGTAGCTGACGAATACTAATAGATCGAGGACTTAACTATAATACTATATGTTGTCTTGTTGTAATTCTTATCTAGTTTTGAAGGTACACTATCTTCAAAATGGTTTAGTGACAATAGCGAAGAGGTCACACCTGTTCCCATGCCGAACACAGCAGTTAAGCTCTTCAGCGCTCATGGTAGTTGGGGCTTTGCCCCTGCGAGAGTAGGACGTCGCTAAGCAACTATAAAACATCTATTACTTCATTGTAATAGATGTTTTTTTGTTTTGATTCTATTCAATCTATGCTTTACATAAAAGGTTAATATCGCAGATGAGCGTAAAATTATTTAGTTGTAGCAACGTTCCACTTCAAGTTTTTCTTTTTAATAATAAATAAGTAAACGTAATTAGCTAATATTTAATTAAATATACATTAATTTTATTTTCACTTTTTTTATAATAAAATATTGAATAAAATCACGCTAATTATTAACGCTAATCGTATAATTTAATTAGATAATAAATGTGACAGATATTTTAGGTCAATTGCCAAAAAAGTAGGTTTTCACTTTTCATTTAGGTGTGTTTTATGGTATCTTATTAGTAGATACTAAGATCAAATATTAATTTTTTGACAAATTGTATTTTAAAGGGGATATTTATAATGAAAAAAATTGCATGGATCACTGACAGTACGTGTGGTTTATCACAGGAATTCATTGATGAACATAACATCCATGTACTACCGATGATTGTAAACATAAATAACATCTCATACCGTGAAGATATAGATATTAGTAAAGATGAAATCTATGACTTATTGCAAGAACACGGAGAAGGTGCTAAAACAAGTCAGCCACCTTATGGGGAATTTGTTGAATTATATAAAAAGTTAAAAGATGAATATGAGATAGGTATTGCGATTCATGCTTCTAGTGAGTTAACTGGAACGTATCAAAGTTCTGTCACAGCATCAGAGATGTTTGACTTCCCGGTTGAAGTTATTGATTCAAAAATTGGTTCCTATGCATTAGGGAAAATGATTAGAAATGGAATTCAATTTGAATCAGAAGGTAAGGATCATCAAGAGATTGTTAAGATATTAAAGACATATCCTGAAAAGGCTGAAATGTACTTACTTCCAGAAAGTTTTGAACAATTAAAACGAAGTGGAAGAGTAAGCACAACACAAACAATTTTTGCTAATTTACTGCATATTAACTTACTATTAAGATTTTATAATGGAAAAATATTGGTGGAGGAAAAGATTAGAACGAAGAAGAAGTCTAAGAATCGAATCTTTCAAATTATTGATGAGGCAATTAAAGAAAATCAATTTAAAGAAATGTGCATTATGCATGCAGGTATGAAGGAAAAGGCGCTAAAATGGAAAGAAGAATTAGAAAATATACATGAAGAAATTAAAATTCAAGTTGAAACATTAGTGCCGGTGGCAGGGGTACATGCAGGTCATGGTACAATGTCAATTTCTTGGTTAAAGGAAAAGTGATTTTTAATGGTTAAGAGTAGGTACCTAATTGGTATCTACTTTAATTTTTACTTTTATAAAAAAGTAAAAATTCAGATAACTTTTTAAGTAAATCATAAAACGGGTAAAAAAAGAATAGAATAGTTGGGCGCTTGGATTTTGAAAATAAGTTATACTAAATAAAAAGATATCTATAAATAAGATAGAAACAAAGGGGGCAAGCCGTTGTTATAACGGTGCGATATGGAAATTATACAAAATTTATTTGATGAAGAGTTTGTGTTGATGAGTTCGAGAATTATTGTAGCTCTAATACTATCAGGACTAATTGGTCTGGAAAGAGAAATTAACAATCATTCTGCGGGATTTAGAACGCATATTCTTGTTGGAATTAGTTCCTGTTTAATGATGCTACTATCACTCTATGGTTTTGATACATATTTTGAAAAGTATGGAGACGTTGTCCAGTTTGACCCAGCAAGAATCCCTTCTTACGTAATAAGTGGTATCGGTTTTCTCGGTGCAGGCACAATTATTGTAAGTGGAAGAACAATTCGTGGATTAACAACCGCCGCTTCCATATGGGCCGTTGCAGCATTGGGTTTAGTTATTGGGATTGGCATGTATAAAGTTGCTATACTTACGACGATAATAATTTTATTAAGTCTAATATTCTTAAATAACTTTGAAAAGAAGATCTCAAAAAAAAGAAACTTTATCTCTTTTCAAATTCTAGTTAATCAACATATGCAGATTCGTGAATTACTAGCTAAAGTTGAACAATTCGATGTAATTATTCGTAAACTAGAAATGGAAAAAGATGATGAATCAGATCGAATGATTATAATAGAGATGGAGAGTAATGAGACCTTGGATAAAACAGAATTATATCATCAATTAATGGACTTAAAGCAAGTGAAACAAGTGAATGAGTTAGACTGATTTTAGCTGATTAATTTGTTTAGTCATTTTGTTTGCAAGAATTTCGAAGTAGCGTATAATGAAGGTATAGTCAAAGATAGTCAAAGTCAGTTATGAGGAGGAGGCAAATGCGAAATATTTCAGATGTGATTGAAGCGTATTTAAAACAAATTATTCTAGGCAATAATAAAAACATTATTGAAATTAAACGCAGTGAAGTGGCTGATCAATTCGAGTGTGTGCCTTCTCAAATCAACTATGTAATCAATACTCGTTTCACAGTGGAAAGAGGGTATTTAGTTGAGAGTAAACGTGGTGGAGGCGGCTATATACGTATTACACGTCTTACAATTGATGATAAGACAAAACTACTTGATGAAATCATTGATATGGTTCAACCTACTGTTACGCAACATGCTGCCATTGATATATTAGAACGAATGTTAGAAGAAAAACTGATTACTAAAAGAGAAGCAAAAATAATGATTAGTGCCTTAACTCGTGATACACTTGCATTTCAATTACCTATACGGGATGAAATTAGGGCAAGAATTATGACTGCTATGTTAGCCTCTATAAAATATGAAATGTAGAACTTCTAGAGAAATAGATTTTAAAAGAGTCACATAGTATATTAAAAGAACAATAATAACTTCTGTCTCTGATAGGGAGGGACCATGAGGATGAAATGTGAAGAATGTCAAGAAAGGCCGGCTACACTCCATTTAACAAAGGTAGTAAATGAAAATAAAACAGAAATACATGTATGTGAACGTTGCGCAAAAGAAAAAGGATATATTTCTCATGATGAATATGCTTATTCTATTCATGATTTGTTATCTGGTTTATTCAATTTTGACTCTTCTTTCTCTAAGGAACACAAACACAGTCAAGAAGAAAATGGTGCTTTAATATGTCCAAAGTGTGGAATGACATATCATCAGTTTACACAACTAGGTAAGTTCGGATGTTCTAGTTGTTATTATACTTTTGCAGACAATTTAAATCCTATTTTCCGTCGTGTACATAGTGGAAATACTACACATGATGGTAAGATACCAAAAAGAAGAGGCACTGACCTAAAGCAAAAACGCTTAATACAGGGTTATAAAGAAGAATTACAACAATTGATCCAAACGGAAGCTTTTGAGGAAGCTGCGAAAATGCGTGATAAGATAAAGGATTTAGAAAAGAAACAGTGGGATACCGAGGAGTATAAGGATGGCGGTGATGAATAATGTCTTTGCAACCATTTATAAATGAAGCAATTAGTCCGTGGATGAAAGAAGAAGGACCAGATAATGATATTGTCATGAGTACTCGTATTCGTTTAGCGAGAAATTTTGAACAATATCCATTTCCTATTATTGCTAAAGAACAAGAGTTGGCACCTGTTGTTTCCTTAATGAAGAATAATTATCACGAACAGTCATTTGATAAATATCAAGACTTGCAATTTATTGGGATGGAAGAATTAAGGCCTGTTGAGAAGCGAGTCTTAGTTGAAAAACATTTAATTAGTCCTCAACTTGCTGAAAAAGCGAAAAATAGTGGTGTGTTGATATCAGAAAATGAACAGGTTTCCGTAATGATAAATGAGGAAGACCATATCAGAATGCAACTATACTTTCCAGGGCTGCAATTAGAAAATGCTTTAACACAAGCCTTTCTTTTTGATGATTGGTTAGAAGAAAAAATTGATTATGCTTTTGAAGAAACGAGAGGATATTTAACAAGCTGTCCTACCAATGTCGGAACAGGCATGAGAGCTTCAGTTATGATGCATCTACCTGCTCTAACCCTTACTCAAAAAATGAGTAAGATGATTCCTGCGATTAACCAGCTAGGTTTAGTGGTAAGGGGTATATATGGTGAGGGTAGTGAAGCTGTAGGAAATATTGTTCAGATTTCTAACCAAGTTACATTGGGAAGATCAGAATTAGATATTATTGAAGACTTGCAAAGTGTCGTTGAGAAATTGATCGAACAAGAAAGACATGCAAGACTGTTGTTAGTTGAACAATCTGAATTACGATTAGAAGATCGTGTTTTTAGATCTTATGGAATATTAAAGTATAGCAGGATTTTAGAATCAAAAGAAGCCGCTACCTGTTTATCAGATTTAAGGCTTGGAATTGATGTAGGTTATATAAATAATATTTCAAAAACGATATTGAATGAATTAATGATTCTAACTCAACCAGGTTTTTTACAACAAAATGCAAAAGAAACATTAACAGCTAGTGAAAGAGATATACGACGAGCTTCAATTATTAGAGAACGATTAAATTCAGAAAATTGATCTGGTAGGAGGAATACCAAATGATGTTTGGACGATTTACAGAAAGAGCGCAAAAGGTATTGGCACTTTCACAAGAGGAAGCAGTAAGATTAGGGCATAACAATATTGGAACAGAACATATTTTACTAGGTTTAATAAATGAAGGTGAAGGTATTGCTGCTAAAGCACTAACAAGCTTAGGTTTAGAAACTGAAAAAATCCAACAAGAAGTTGAGAATTTAATAGGTAAAGGTGAAAAAGTATCTCAAACAATTCACTATACACCTAGGGCTAAAAAGGTAATAGAACTTTCAATGGATGAAGCACGTAAACTTGGTCATTCGTATGTAGGTACAGAGCATATACTCTTAGGTTTGATACGTGAAGGTGAAGGTGTGGCAGCGCGTGTATTAAATAATATTGGTGTTAGTCTAAATAAAGCTCGCCAGCAAGTATTACAATTGCTTGGAAGTAATGAAACAGCAAGAAAGAACCAAGGAAGAAATGGACAGGCAACAGCTGCAAACACACCAACACTAGATTCGTTAGCACGTGATTTAACTGCAATAGCAAAAGAGGGAAATATTGATCCAGTTATCGGTCGTGAAAAAGAAATCGAACGTGTGATTCAAGTGTTAAGTCGTCGTACAAAGAATAATCCCGTATTGATTGGGGAACCAGGTGTCGGTAAGACGGCTGTAGCTGAAGGTCTAGCACAGCAAGTTGTCAACAATGAAATACCTGAAATGTTACGTGATAAGCGTGTAATGACGTTGGATATGGGTACTGTTGTGGCTGGCACAAAATATCGTGGAGAATTTGAAGACCGTTTAAAAAAAGTTATGGAAGAGATTCGTCAAGCTGGTAATGTAATTCTGTTTATTGATGAATTGCATACGTTAATTGGTGCAGGTGGTGCTGAAGGTGCAATCGACGCATCAAATATACTAAAACCATCTCTTGCTAGAGGTGAATTACAATGTATTGGCGCAACAACTATAGATGAATATCGTAAATACATTGAAAAAGATGCAGCGTTAGAACGTAGATTCCAACCAATCAGAGTGGAAGAACCGACGCTAGAAGAATCTATTTTAATCTTAAAAGGCTTACGAGATCGTTACGAGGCACATCATCGTGTTACGATAACTGATGAAGCAATTGAAGCTGCAGCAAACCTTTCAAATCGTTATATAACAGACCGTTTCCTACCGGATAAAGCGATTGATTTAATTGATGAAGCAGGTTCAAAAGTGCGTTTACGTTCCTACACTGCTCCACCAAACTTGAAGGAATTGGAGCAGGACCTAGAAGAAGTTAGAAAAGAAAAAGATGCTGCAGTACAGAGCCAAGAGTTTGAGAAAGCAGCTTCTCTACGTGATAGTGAGCAAAGATTGCGAGAAGAAGTAGAAACAACGAAAGAAAAATGGAAAGAAAAGCAAGGACAAGAAAGCTCTGAAGTAACTGTAGAAGATATTGCTAGTATTGTATCTACATGGACTGGTGTTCCTGTTGCTGCATTAACAAAAGATGAGAGTGAACGGTTACTAAACTTAGAACATATTTTACATGATCGTATTATCGGCCAAGGGGAAGCAGTAGATGCTGTTTCTAAAGCGATTCGTCGTGCCCGTGCAGGTTTAAAGGATCCTAAACGTCCAATTGGGTCATTTATATTCCTAGGTCCAACGGGTGTGGGTAAAACAGAATTAGCACGTGCACTAGCAGAATCAATGTTTGGTGATGAAGATGCAATGATTCGTATAGATATGTCAGAGTATATGGAAAAACATACAACATCTCGTTTAGTTGGTTCACCTCCAGGATATGTTGGTTATGAAGAAGGTGGCCAATTAACAGAAAAGGTAAGAAGAAAACCATATTCTGTTGTCTTATTGGATGAGATCGAAAAGGCACATCCCGAAGTTTTTAATATATTATTACAAGTGCTAGAGGATGGACGTTTAACTGACTCAAAAGGACGTTTAATTGACTTTCGTAACACGGTGCTAATTATGACCTCCAATGTTGGTGCAAGTGAACTAAAACAAAACAAATACGTTGGCTTTAGTTTTGGTGATGAAGAAGCAGACTATAAAGATATGAAAGTAAAAGTAATGGAGGAATTGAAAAAGGCATTCCGTCCAGAGTTTTTAAATAGAATTGATGAGACTATTGTCTTTCATTCATTAGAGAAGAAACATATGAAGGAAATTGTGACCTTAATGGTAAAACAACTTCAAAAACGTTTATTAGACCAAGAAATAGATTTTGATCTATCAGAAGAAGCAATTGAGAAAATTGCTAAAGAAGGTTTCGATCCGGAATACGGTGCGAGACCATTGCGTAGAGCTATACAGAAAAATGTAGAAGATCTAATGTCAGAGGCCTTGTTAAAAGATACCATTCAAAAAGGTCGTAAGATAAAGATAGGTTTAAATGAAAAGGGAGATTTTGCTGTTTTAAGCTAAAAATGCAGAAGACAATCCTAAATAAATTGTAAAAATCGGAAGAGTTTACTCTTCCGATTTTTACTTGTTTAAGTTGATTCCTTTTTTTTTACACAAAATATTAATATGCATGTAACTTTTAAGTAACTCATTTCGTATATACTATATACATAAGGTAAGGGGCGATTAGGTAATGGCCAAAGTTAAAACTAAATTTGTATGTGAAGAGTGTGGATATGAAGCGCCAAAGTGGATGGGTAAGTGCCCAAGTTGTAATAACTGGAACACATTAAATGAAGAAGTAACGACGAATGCAGTTTCTAAACATACCGGGATTGGGCAAGTATCTAATATCAAACCAGAAAGTATCACGGCTATTCAATCAAATGAAGAAACGAGAATAACCACGGATATGCCGGAATTAAATCGGGTGTTAGGTGGCGGTATTGTGGCAGGTTCACTTGTTTTAATTGGTGGAGATCCGGGAATTGGTAAATCTACATTACTATTACAAGTATCAGAGCAATTAGCAAGAAAACAATTACGCGTTTTGTATATTTCTGGAGAAGAATCAACAAGGCAAACAAAATTACGTGCAGATCGATTAAATGTTAAATCGGAACAGTTATTCGTTTTAGCTGAAACAAACTTACAACTTATTAATAATCAGATTGAACAATTAGACCCTGCTTTTATTGTTATTGATTCTATTCAAACAATTTTTAAAGAAGAAGTAACTAGTGCACCAGGAAGTGTTACGCAGGTAAGAGAATGCACAAGTGAATTAATGCGCATTGCCAAGACGAAACATATACCTATATTTATAGTTGGTCATGTAACAAAAGAGGGAGCAATAGCGGGACCAAGAATGTTAGAACATATGGTTGATGCGGTTTTATACTTTGAAGGTGAAAGACATCATACGTTTCGGATTCTGCGTGGTGTAAAGAATCGATTTGGTAGTACAAATGAAATTGGTATTTTTGAAATGAAGGAAGAGGGTTTGCGAGAAGTATTAAACCCATCTGAGATATTTTTAGAAGAACGTTCACAAGGTGTTGCAGGTTCTACTGTTGTAGCATCAATGGAAGGAACAAGACCTATATTAGTAGAAATCCAATCATTAATATCACCAACAAGTTTTGGGCAAGCGAGGAGAATGGCGACGGGTATTGATCATAATCGGGTCCCACTGCTAATGGCGGTATTAGAAAAAAGAGTAGGCTTATTAATGCAAAATCAAGATGCATATGTCAAGGTAGCTGGTGGTGTTAAGTTGGATGAACCAGCAATTGATTTAGCGATAGCTGTTAGTATTGCATCAAGTTTTAAGGATAAGACATCCAAGCCAGATGATGTCTTAATTGGCGAGGTAGGTTTAACAGGAGAGATTAGACGTGTTTCAAGAATTGATCAGCGTGTTCAAGAAGCTGCGAAATTAGGTTTTAAGCGAGCGATTATACCTGCAAGGAATTTAGAAGGTTGGACAGTTCCAACATCGATAGAAGTTATCGGCGTAAACTCAGTTCAAGAGGCATTAAAAATCACTTTAAATGAATAACTTTCGACATGGGTAGCTAAGTAATAACAGGAATTGACTTTATGTTCCACTTGTGTTAATATTTAAAGTTTATCATTTGACTTTATATGTAAGTTGTGATAGTTTAATAAATAAACTTTTGTCTTTATATACGAATATATTTTAAAAATTAGGAAATACTATGTGATAGGAGGTGACCATGGTGCTAAAAAGAATAGTGCAATTATTTATAATTATTGCTGGTGGTACCGCGGGATATTTATATATTCCAGATTTGGTTAGAGTTATTGAGTTTTTGAATGATAGTTGGATAGGTTCTGAATTTATTGCGCCATATGTTGGCTTAGTTTTAGGAGCTATTATTCTCTACTTATTAACATTTTGGTTTGTCGATTATATTGTTAATTTTGTACAGTATTTAGAAGAGACTTTATTAAAAGCACCAGTAGCGGATTTGTTTTTTGGTAGTTTGGGTTTAATTATTGGACTCGTAATAGCGTATATTATAAACCAACCTATACAAGATATAAATATACTTGTAGTATCACAGGTGATCCCGCTCTTTGTTATGGTTTTACTTGGTTATTTAGGGTTTCAAGTTGGTTTTAAAAGAAGAGATGAATTTGTAAATATTTTAACAATTGCTAGAAAAGAAAAGGATCAAAAGCTAGAAAAGGTCGAAGAAGATCCAGCTTCTATTATGCCGAAATCAAAAATATTAGATACGAGTGTAATTATTGATGGAAGAATCGCAGATATATGTCAAACTAGTTTCTTAGAAGGGACAGTTATTATTCCCCACTTTGTCTTGGAAGAATTACAACATATTGCTGATTCTTCTGATGCATTAAAACGTAATCGTGGTCGCAGAGGCTTAGATGTATTGAATCGAATGCAAAAAGACTTACCGGTTAATGTGGAAATGTATGATGGTGATTTTGAAGAAATTCAAGAGGTAGACAGTAAATTAGTTAAGTTAGCAAAAGTGATTAATGGTATTGTCGTTACAAATGACTTTAATCTCAATAAAGTTTGTGAGTTTCAAAATGTGCAAGTATTGAATATTAATGATCTTGCAAATGCGGTAAAACCAGTTGTTTTACCGGGTGAAGAATTAACGGTTCAAGTAATTAAAGATGGTAAGGAACAAAATCAAGGTGTAGCTTATTTAGATGATGGTACAATGATTGTTGTTGAAGAAGGCAGAGATTATATCGGTAGAACAATTGAAGTTTTAATTACAAGTGTTCTGCAGACCTCCGCTGGACGAATGATATTTGCTAAACCAAAATTACTTGAAAAAGCGCAGTAAAAAATATAAAGGTGATAAAAAGTGATAACTACCCGTTATCACTTTTTATCTGTTTAAATAATTTAATCGCCTGACATAAAAAACAGAAGTCTTTGAAAGACTTCTGTTTTTTTATATATGTTAAATCATTAGTTATTCTTATTATGTGCCAAGTTTAAAGAGTCTTACATTAATTTTTTTTACGTGTTTCAACAGGTTTTGTTGCATAATGAATTTCTTCTTCCAATAACTCAATATGTTGATTCAATTGATCTTCTGACCAATGGAAACGATCGTTCATATACTTAATGACTCCTGTTTTCCATTGTCGAACATAATCAATGTCAAAGAACAATGCACTCGTACGTCTATTGAAAAAGTCAATTGGTGATACAACCATTTCCTCTTCTATGCCATATACGAGAGAGGCAAAGACATGAACAGGTAAATCGTAATGGACACTTTCATTTCCTTGTGTGTCAATAATTTCATAAACGCGCTTCACGTTCGAACCATAAAGATTTGATAGTCTTTTCGCTTCTACTTCCGTTAAACCTAGCTTCTCTCCTTTCTCTGTCCATTCTCTAATAAATGTATCCAGATTAGACGATCCACCTACATCTCCGCCTGACAAGATGACTTTTTCTGTTTTGCATTTTACTTTATTACCTAATTCACGTCCTGCAATATCAACAATTCTTTCTGCCATTTTTCGATAACCAGTTAATTTACCTCCGGCAATAGAAAGCAATCCACTGTCAGATTCAAAAATCTCATCTTTTCTAGAAATCTCAGAAGCACTTTTTCCTTCTTCGTGAATTAGTGGGCGAAGACCGCTCCAACTAGATTCTACATCTTCACGATTTAATTTAACCGATGGAAACATATAGTTTGTAGCATCAATGATATAATCCATGTCTTTTTCTGTCATGTGTGGAGAAGCAACATCTTCTAAATAATGCGTATCCGTTGTTCCAACATAGGTCTTGCCAGCTCTTGGAATAGCAAACATCATCCGGCCATCATCTTCCGTGTCAAAATAAACTGCTTGTTTTAGGGGGAATCGAGTTTGATCTATGACAATATGAACGCCCTTCGTTAAGTGAAGGTATTTTCCTTTTTTAGAATGATCTTTCTCTCTTAGTTCGTCTACCCAAGGCCCTGCTGCATTGATAACCTTTTTAGCATGAATATCGTAAACGTCTCCTGATACAAGATCTTTCACTTTTGCTCCTACAACTTTTCCATTTTCATAGATAAGTGATTCGGCTTTTGTATAATTGATTGCTTGCGTTCCTCTAAATACGGCTTCTTTTAAAACTTCAAGCGTTAGCCTAGCATCATCTGTTTTATACTCTACGTAAACTCCGCCACCTTTTAATTTCTTCTCTCCTAGCAAAGGCTCTCTCTTCATTGTTTCTTTCTTACTCAACATTTTTCGCCGTTCGCTGCGCTTTACCCCTGCTAAAAAGTCATAAACTTTCAAGCCTAATGAAGTGGAAGCCTTACCAAATGTTCCACCTTGGATTATTGGCAGCAACATCCATTCGGGACTTGTCACATGTGGAGCGTTTTCGTAAACAATTGCTCTTTCTTTACCTACTTCAGCAACAATTTTAAATTCAAACTGCTTTAAATAACGCAACCCGCCATGAACTAATTTAGTTGAACGACTAGATGTTCCGGCAGCAAAATCTTGCATTTCCACTAATCCTGTTGATAAGCCTCTTATTGTTGCGTCTAGAGCAATGCCAGCTCCAGTTATTCCCCCGCCAATAACAAGAATATCGAGTTCTGTTTCTTTCATTTTTTGCAAATAGGTTTCACGTTGCATCGTTGAAAAAGGTTTAACCATATAAAAACATCCCTTCTAGTAGTTTGTTAACTTATATAAATAAGAAACTCAGTCTTTCGGAGATTTATCATGTATCGAAAAAAAGAGACCACAACAACCCTTACATAAAAGAGTATCTTCTATGCTCAAGTGATGTGGTCTCTCCATCTCCGGACCTTTTTATTAATTTAAACTAATTATATCATAGATTACATACTTTTATAACAAATTAGCTTAATATCACTTTTTCTTTTTCTTGAATTTCATTGTTGCTTCAACAGCTGTTTTCCAGCCATCGTATAAGTCTTCTCTAACGGATTCTTCCATATCAGGTGTGAACGTGCGGTCAATGTGCCACTGTTCTGCAATCTCCTCTTTATTATCCCAGAATCCAACTGCTAGACCGGCAAGATAAGCAGCGCCTAAAGCTGTCGTTTCTTGAATTTCAGGACGATCAACTGGTACATTCATAATGTCGCTTTGGAATTGCATTAAGAAATTATTTGCTACAGCTCCACCATCTACACGAAGCGCTTTAACATCAATTTCTGAGTCAGCCACCATTGCTTCAAGAACATCTCTTGTTTGATATGCTAATGATTCCAGAGTTGCTCTAATAAAGTGTTCTTTTTCAGTGCCACGTGTAAGTCCGAAAATTGCGCCACGAACTTCACTATCCCAATAAGGTGTCCCCAAACCAACAAACGCAGGGACCATATAAACGCCATCTGTTGATTCCACTTTCGATGCATAGTTTTCTGTTTCAGATGCAGACCTCAGCATTCTCAAACCGTCTCTTAGCCATTGAACCGCTGAACCAGCGACGAAGATACTTCCCTCAAGAGCATATTCTACTTTTCCGTCTATGCCCCACGCGATTGTTGTTAATAACCCATGTTTCGACTTAACTGCTTCTGTTCCTGTGTTCATTAACATGAAACAACCAGTACCGTATGTGTTCTTCGCCATTCCTTTTTCAAAACATGCTTGACCAAACAATGCCGCGTGCTGATCTCCTGCTGCGCCGGAAATTGGAACTTCTTCACCAAAGAAGTGGTAATCAATTGTTTTAGCGTATTCTTCTGATGAAGGTCTAACTTCTGGAAGCATGCACTTTGGTACACCTAAAATATCTAATAATTCTTCATCCCATTTTAATTCATAAATATTATACATTAACGTCCTGGAAGCATTCGTATAGTCAGTAACGTGGGCTTTCCCACCCGAAAGCTTCCAGATTAACCACGTATCAATTGTTCCAAATAATAGTTTTCCATCTTCGGCTTTTTCTCTTGCTCCTTCAACGTTATCTAAAAGCCACTTAACTTTAGTTCCAGAAAAATATGCATCAATTAGGAGTCCTGTTTTATCTGTGAAAAGCTCGCTGTATCCTTTTCTTCGTAACTCTTCACAAATTGGATCTGTTTGACGGGATTGCCAAACAAGTGCGTTATAAATAGGTCTTCCAGTTTCTTTATCCCAAACGACCGTCGTTTCACGTTGATTCGTAATTCCGATCGAAGCAATCTCTTTTGGTGAAATATTTTGATTGTTTAGAACTTCAGCAATAACCCCTAAGATCGATGACCAAATTTCGTTTGGATTATGTTCTACCCAACCTGGATGTGGAAAAATTTGTCTGAATTCCTTTTGAGCACTATCGACAATTTTACCACCTTTGTTAAATAAAATTGCCCTTGAGCTTGTTGTTCCTTGATCTAATGCAAGTACATATTTCTTTTCCATAATAAATCCCCCTATGCCTGTTTTTGTTTTGGATTATGAATTGTCTCATCAACACTTGTTGACGTAACTTCTTCTTTTTTAGCTTTGAATGAAATACCTAGAACGATAAAGAATAATGCTATGAAAATCCAAAGACCTGCATTTATCGTACCATTAAACAAAGCTACATAACTTAATGTTCCTAGAGATCCTCCGATGATTGGCCCTGCAATTGGAACCCAAGAATATGCCCATCCACTATCGCCTTTATTATGGATTGGGAGAATTGCGTGAGCGATACGAGGTCCAAGGTCACGAGCTGGGTTAATAGCATAACCTGTTGTTCCACCCAACGACATCCCGATAACAACGATCAAGAAACCAGTCAATAATGGATCTAGTCCAGCCGTTACGTCATTAGCACCTAATGCTAGAATTCCAAACAATAATACAAATGTTCCAAGAACTTCAGTGAAGTAATTAGAAGGAGAATGGTCAATTGCTGGGCCTGTTGCGAACACACCAAGTTTTGCTCCCTTATCCTCCGTGTTTTTAAAATGCGGATAATACATAGCGAAAACAAGAGATGCGCCTACAAATGCTCCACTAATTTGGGCTGCGATATAACCTGGTACACTACTCCAAGCAAAGTCTCCAATCATGGCAAGACCTATAGTTACTGCCGGATTAATGTGACCTCCACTAACTCCTCCTATCATATAGACCGACATTGCTACACCGAGGCCCCATGCAAATGTTATAACAATCCATCCGCTTCCTTCTGCCTTTGTGCCTTTTAAAACAACACCTGCAACAACACCTCCCCCGAAAATGATTAACATCATTGTTCCTAAAAATTCAGCTAAAACTGGTGACATGTCAATTCCCTCCCAAACAAATTTTAGGAGACCAAATAAGACCAACAGAATCCACCCTAGACGTATCGCCTTTAGGTGCATTTCCGTTGGTCTCCTTAGTCTCCACGAAAAATTTATTAACTTAAGGTTCATTCAAACAGATGTTGAAAGCGGTGTCAATAGATTTTCGATAATTAAATAACTTAATTGTTTAAAAAGTTTAATTATTAAATTCCCATAAGTTCCTGTTTGACGTCGTTACCGCTGTTGCTCCGGCTTCTAATGCAGCATTTACTTCATCAATTGTACGTATCAATCCACCGGCTATAATTGGCACATTTGTTTTATCATGAATTTCTTTAATAATATGTGGAATAATCCCGGGAAGGACTTCTATTAAATCTGGTTGAATCGAATCTAGCATATTATAGCTAGAATCCAATGCAATTGAATCTAGTAGAAATAACCGCTGAATCGTAATTATTTTCGCCTTTTTGGCGGTTAACAGAACATTTTTTCTAGTTGAAATTAATCCCTCGGGGCGAATGTCCCTGCATAAAAATTGGGCTGCGAATTCATCACTCTTTAAACCTTTCACCAAGTCCGCATGAAGCAGTACTTTTTTATCATGATCATGAAGCATTTTAACTAAACTTTTCAGTTGTCCAATATGTGTATTTAGTAAAACAACATACTCGTAATTTGAATTGGCCACTTTTTCTAAATCTTTTAAGTCACGAATAGCAGGTAAGATAGTTGAGTCAGATATAGTCATGTAGTAACTTCCTTTCCGTTTTTAACAGATATCGTAAATAGTATAGCATATGCAAAAGCTCACTTAATTCTGAAAAAAAGATAGTTTATTTTTATATATACCCCTGTTTCCAATCACCTAACTACTTATCTCGCTAGGTTAGAAAGATCTGAGCAATCGCTCTAGTTAATAGAATTTAGTTGCCTATAATGTTTGCTGGCTTGCTATCTACTTCTTAATATAAACAATCTCTTATAATATGAGTATGATAGAATCTGTAAACCAATGCTTTGCCAAACTAAAATTACTTGAAAAAGCGCAGTAAAAAAGGTATAACATATAAGGGATGATAAAAAGTGATAACCATCTGGTATCACTTTTTATTTGTTTGGAACGATTTAATAGTATCAAACAACAAAATATATGTTAGTTCAAGATACGTAATAAGAGAACGGAGACATAGTCATGGAGTATGTAGCTATTGTACTTGCTGCTGGGATAGGGAAGCGAATGAACATAGGTGAAAACAAACAATTTTTAAATCTAATGGATAAGCCTTTAATTATACATACGTTAACCATATTTGAAAATGATCCATGCTGTGAAGCTATTATATTAGTAACACAACAGAATGAGCAAGAAAGAATGCAGTCTGTCCTTCTGGATTATTCCTTTACTACAGCAATTACGCTGGTAACTGGCGGAAGACATCGACAAGACAGTGTTTATAATGGTTTGTTAGCTATTCGCCCGTTTCAGGAAACGAATGATTTTCTTGTCTTTATCCATGATGGTGCAAGGCCTTTTGTGACACAGAAATATTTACATGAGCTAGCAAAACGTGCAAAGGAAAATCGTGCTGCATTATTGGCTGTTCCAGTAACGGATACGATTAAAGAAAAGAATGGAGACCAGTTAACAACGCTTGACAGATCCAAACTTTGGGCAGCACAAACGCCACAGGTTTTTCAATTTGAGTTGATCTGGGAAGCGCATCAAAAAGCCAAAGAGACAGGTTTTGTTGGTACAGATGACACATCTTTAGTTGAGCGATTAGGTTATTCTGTATGTATAGTCGAAGGAAGTTATAAGAACATAAAATTAACTACACCCGAAGATATAAAAAGAGCAGAGGCTTTTCTAAATAACTAGCATCTCATATTGTGAGAATTAGAGTGAATATCACTTGTATATTTGGGACTGATTTAGGCCAAATTAATGTAAAAGCAACTGCAACGGAAAAGTTAGGTTTTGTTCAGCAGCTCAAGCAGTTATTTTATTAATAGAAACGAAAAGGAAAATGGAATAGACGCAAAAAATGCTGAAAAATGATAAAATAGTTAATATTATGGTATGAAACGAAAGGGGAAAGATAAAGATGACAAAAGATATACGCGTGCGTTATGCACCAAGTCCGACTGGAAACTTACACATTGGTAATGCTCGTACGGCATTATTTAATTATTTATATGCAAAACATCTAGGTGGGAAATTCATTATTCGTACGGAAGACACGGATGAGAAGCGTAATGTTGTAGGTGGCGAAGAAAGTCAATTAAACTATTTGAAATGGCTTGGTGTTACTTGGGATGAGGGTGCTGATATCGGTGGTGCTTATGGACCTTATCGCCAAACAGAACGATTAGACATATATCAAACACATGTTGCTGATTTATTGGATCGTGGTCTTGCATACAAATGTTATGTAACGGAAGAGGAATTAGAGCAAGAGCGCGAACAACAACGTGCGAATGGACAAGTACCCAAATATTCCGGGAAACATCGTAACTTAACAGCAGAACAAATAGAGCAGTTTGAAGCAGAAGGTAGACAGCCTAGCATTCGTTTTCGTGTTCCTGAAGGTAAAACATATACGTTTAAAGATATTGTAAGAGATAATATCACGTTTGAGTCGAGTGACTTTGGTGATTGGGTAATGGTTAAGAAAAACGGTATTCCAACATACAATTTTGCTGTTGCTATTGACGACCATTTGATGGAAATATCAGATGTCTTAAGAGGTGAAGAGCATATCTCAAATACACCAAAACAAATGATGATTTTTGATGCATTTGGTTGGGAAGCGCCGCGATATGGTCATATGACCCTCATTTTAAATGAAAATCGCAAGAAATTAAGTAAGCGTGATGAGCATATTTTACAATTTATCGAACAATACAAAAACTTAGGTTATTTGCCAGAAGCATTATTTAATTTCATTGCTTTATTAGGTTGGTCTCCAGTTGGGGAAGAAGAAATTTTTACACAAGAAGCGTTTATTGAAATGTTTGACCCTGATCGCCTATCAACGTCAGCGGCAATATTTGATCCTCAAAAACTGAAGTGGGTAAACAACCAGTACATTAAAGCTGCCAGTCTTGATAGTGTTGTAGAACTTGCATTACCGCATTTAATAACTGCAGGTAAATTACCTGAGGATATGGATGAAGAGACAAGAGAATGGGCAATTGAGTTGATTGCTTTATACAAAGAGCAATTAAGTTATGGACAAGAAATTGTTGAACTTACTGAACTTTTCTTCCAAGCGGGCATTACATATCCAGAGGAAGCTAAAGATGTGTTATGTGGTGAACAAGTTCCTGAAGTGTTGCGTGTATTTGCTGAGAAATTGTCAGCGGTGGATGTATTGACTCCAGAAGCGGTTAAAGCAGAGATTAAAGCAACGCAAAAAGAAACAAAACAAAAAGGCAAAAACTTATTTATGCCGATTCGTGTTGCAACAACTGGTCAGGCACATGGTCCAGAATTACCGAATGCAATATACTTGTTAGGAAATGATGTTGTCCAAACTAGAATAACGAATGTATTAGAACAATTATAGATTGTATCAGTTCCATTTTGTGTTAAAATATAATATAGTATAACTAATAAGTGAACGTTGAAGAGGAAAAGTACTGACGTCCGTACTTAATTTAGAGAAAATCACCATTGGCTGAAAGTGATTTTAGGTACACGTCTTGGAAATGCACCTTGGAGTCCTTTGTCGAAATCCGAGTAGACAAAGGCGGTTTTTAACCGTTAAAAAAAGCCTAAGTGGAGGGAATTTATTCCCTAAACAGAGTGGGACCGCGCATGTAAAGCGTCTCTGTGTTGATTAAGACATAGAGGCGTTTTTTTGTACGAAAAATACTAGAATTGAACCCATTTAATTATGTGGTTGTCCATAGGGGGAAACGATATTATGTGGTTATGGAAACAGCTGAAAAAAGATATGGATGTGATCTTTGATCAAGATCCAGCTGCACGTACATATATAGAGGTCTTTTTAACGTATTCGGGTTTGCATGCAATCTGGTCACACCGAGTAGCCCACATGTTTTATCGAAAAAAATTCTTCTTTATAGCGCGTGTGATATCACAGTTTAGCCGTTTTCTAACTGGGATTGAAATTCATCCTGGTGCTCAAATAGGCAAACGTTTTTTTATTGATCATGGTATGGGAGTTGTGATTGGTGAAACATGTGAAATAGGAGATAACGTTACAATTTTCCAAGGTGTTACATTAGGTGGGACTGGAAAAGAAAAGGGGAAGCGGCATCCTACAATTAAGGACAATGCCTTAATAGCTACGGGTGCAAAAGTATTAGGTTCTATTGTTGTTGGGGAAAGTTCGAAAATAGGTGCAGGCTCTGTTGTCTTAGAAGATGTGCCTGATCATTCAACAGTCGTAGGGATACCGGGACGTGTTGTTGTTCAAAATGGAGAGCGTATAAGAAGAGATTTGGATCATCATAAATTACCAGATCCAGTTGCGGAAGTCATTGATAATATGAAGCAAGAATTAAAAGATTTACATGATGAGTTAGAAAATTTAAAAGGAGTGAAATCAAATGACAATTCGGATGTATAATACGTTAACCCGAAAAAAAGAAGTTTTTGAACCTATAGAGCCTGGAAAGGTCAGTATGTATGTCTGTGGTCCGACAGTTTATAACTACATTCATATAGGGAATGCAAGACCAGCGATTGTATTTGATACTGCACGTCGTTATTTAGAGTTTAGTGGTTATGAAGTTAATTATGTACTAAACTTTACAGATGTAGATGATAAAATTATCAAAGCTGCCAAAGAATTAGATGAGGAAGTGCCAGAGATAGCTGAACGCTTTATTGAAGCTTATCAAGAAGATGTTGCAGCTTTGGGTGTTAAAAAGGCAACACACCATCCACGTGTAACCGAATCAATGGATGAAATAATAACATTGATTGCAGAGTTAATTGAGAAGGACTTTGCTTATGCGGCTGATGGTGATGTCTATTTTAAAACGCGTGCGTTCGATGGTTATGGAAAACTTTCTCACCAATCGATTGACGATCTACGTTCGGGTGCTAGAATTCAAGTAGGAGAAAAGAAAGATGACCCAATTGATTTTGCGCTATGGAAACAAGCGAAACCGGGGGAAATATCATGGGCATCACCTTGGGGAAAAGGTAGACCGGGTTGGCATATCGAATGTTCAGCAATGGCAAAGAAGTATTTGGGAGAGACAATTGATATTCATGCAGGCGGTCAAGATTTAGCATTTCCTCATCATGAAAATGAAATTGCCCAATCAGAAGCTTCCACAGGTAAGAGCTTTGCGAATTACTGGATTCACAATGGCTATATTACAATAGATCATGAAAAAATGTCCAAATCATTAGGTAATTTTATTTTAGCGCGTGAATTGATTGGGAAATTTGATCCACAGTTACTACGTTTCTTTATGCTTAGTGTGCATTATCGAAATCCGATTAATTTTAGTGAAGCATTATTAGAAGGGGCTCAAAATAGTCTGGATAGAATCAAGAATTCCTATCAAAACCTACTGCATCGTAAAGAAGCTAGTATGGATCTTACGGATGACGATAGTATTTGGTTAGATAAAATAGAGCGGTACAAGGAACAATTTATTGCAGAGATGAATGATGATTTTAACACTGCTAATGCCATTTCTGTAATCTTTGATATAACAAAAGAAGCCAATGTTTATTTGCAATCAAAACAAACGTCAACAAACGTTATCGAAGCATTTCAAAATGCACTAGATTTGTTGTTAGATATTTTGGGCATTAATGTAACCGAAACGGAAATGTTGGTGGATGATCAAGTAGACCAATTAATGCAACAACGTGAAAAAGCTCGAGCAAATCGAGATTTTGCTTTGGCTGATAAAATTCGAGATGATTTGAAGGCTCAAAATATTATCTTAGAGGATACACCACAAGGTACGAGGTGGAAGAGAGGATAGTTATGAAATTACAGGATGTAAAGCAGATGAAAAGTCTGGCGTTAGCCTATATAGGTGATGGGATTTATGAATTATATGTTCGAGAATATTTGATTAATAAAGGAATTCAAAACCTACAAAACTTACATCAATCTGCCATTGGATTTGTCTCAGCTAAAGCACAAGCTAAAGTATTAATATATTGGCTCGACAAGGGTAATTTAGATGAAGAAGAACAAGCTGTTGTACGAAGAGGTAGAAATGCGAAATCTGGTTCAATTCCGAAAAACACAGATTTAAAGACATATCGTCATAGTACAGCGTTTGAAGCGTTGATTGGTTATCATTATCTAATGAAAGAGCAAGCGCGTTTAGAGGAATTGATAAATGAAGCTATAGGATTTGTAGAGAAAGGAGAGGTATAATATGTCAGAAGAATGGATTGTCGGTAAAAACCCTGTGGTTGAGGCGCTAAGATCAGGACGCTCTATTAATAAAATTATGGTTTCCGATCATTTGAACAGCCAAGCCACACAAAAGTTACAAGCATTAGCAAAGCAGAGTGGAATTGTTTTACAAAAAGTACCTAAACAAAAAATAGATCAATTAGTTGATGGAAACCATCAAGGGGTGGTGGCATCTGTCGCAGCTTATTCTTATGCTTCACTAGATGATATATTTCAGTTAGCTGAAGAAAAAGAGGAAGATCCATTTTTTATTTTGTTAGATGAAATTGAAGATCCACATAATTTAGGTTCCGTTTTACGAACTGCCGATGCTACAGGGGCTCATGGTATTATTATTCCCAAACGTCGTGCAGTTGGCCTAACAGCAATCGTTGCGAAAACGTCTGCTGGAGCTATTGAATATGTACCTGTTGTACGTGTAACAAATATGGCGCAAACAATTGAGGAGTTAAAATCTCGTAATGTATGGGTAGTTGGTACGGAAGCGGAAGGCACGGAAGATTATCGAGCGTTAGAGGGAACCATGCCAATAGCACTTGTGATTGGCAATGAAGGAAAGGGCATGAGCCGGTTAGTGAAAGAAAAGTGTGACTGGACAGTACGTTTGGCAATGCAAGGAAAAGTATCTTCTTTGAATGCTTCGGTAGCGGCTAGCTTGTTAATGTATGAAATATATCGCAAACGACATCCTTTAGGTAAATAACCGATGGATGTCCTGTTAGTAGATGGCTATAATATGATCGGTGATTGGGATGAGCTTAAGAGCCTCAAAGAGACTGATCTAGAGCAAGCTCGCAATATACTTATTGAGAAGATGGCTGAATATCAAGCTTATCGAGGATACCGTGTTATTATTGTATTTGATGCTTATGAAGTTCGAGGAACGCAAACAAAGCAACAAAATCACAAAGTTGAAGTTATTTATACGAAAGAACAAGAAACTGCAGACGAATGTATAGAGAGAGTGGTTAAAGAATTTAAAAATGTTAAGACAAAGGTTTATGTTGCAACATCTGATTATACAGAACAACGCACGATTTTTGCTCAAGGTGCTTTTCGTAAATCAGCAAGAGAGCTATATATTGAAATAAAAAACGTCCAAACTGAAATAGATAATGATTTAAAAACATATAAAAGCACGCAAAAAGCTACCAAAATTCCAATTACGCAAGATGTATTGGACGTTTTTGAACGCTGGCGAAGGGGAAACAAGTGAAAAACGCACTGTTGACGATAGTTGAACGCTTACAGTATAATGTTATAAAGTATATTCACTTTCAACACTCGGGAGGAGTCCAGGTTGCGTACTGCTTACATTGATCCAAATAATCATGTTACAGACTTAGAGAGACTCGAAGACGATGAGCTAATTATGCTTGTACATCGTGGGCATAGTCAGGCTTTGGACTTTTTAATAAAAAAACATAAAAGTTTTGTGCGAGCAAAAGCAAGGACATATTTCTTGATTGGTGCAGACCATGACGACATCATGCAAGAGGGGATGATTGGCTTATACAAGGCAATCCGGGATTATAATGGAGACAAGTTATCTTCCTTTAGAGCATTTGCGGAGCTATGTGTAACACGTCAGATTATAACAGCAATTAAAACAGCTACAAGACAAAAGCATATGCCGCTAAACTCTTATGTTTCATTGGATAAACCAATTTATGATGAAGAGTCAGAACGAACATTATTAGATATGTTGGCTGATTCGGATGTTATAGATGATCCGCAAGATCTAGTTGTTAATCAGGAAAGGTACGGAGATATGGAAGGTAAGTTAGCTGAAGTGTTAAGTGGATTTGAACGAGAAGTGCTCGCTTTATATATAGATGGGCGTAGCTATCAAGAAATTTCGCTTGAGTTGAAGCGACATGTGAAATCAATTGATAATGCTCTTCAAAGAGTCAAGCGTAAATTGGAACGGTATATAAACGTTAGTGAAATGAGTTTTTAACAGACCAGGGAATCGTTGACAGTCCAATGTAACCATGCTACATTATTAAGAGTGAAACTCACTCTTGTTAGGGGTGAGAGAATGCAAAAGAAAGTGATTTTAGCGTGTACGGAATGTTTAAGCAGAAATTATAGTACAAGTAAAAATACATCAAGCACAGAACGCTTACAAGTTAATAAATTTTGTAAAAAGTGTAAGAAGCACACATTGCATCGTGAAACAAAGTAAAGAGTAATTAGTTAAATTTTGGCGGAAGTTTGGGGGTACCAATCAGTGAATCTCATTACGTTCTTTAAAAATGTTTCCAGAGAAATGAAAAAAGTTTCATGGCCTGGAGGACAAGAATTATTTAGATATACAGTCACTGTAGTTGCAACTGTAGCATTTGTTGCTGTCTTTTTTGCTATAGTAGACTTAGGTATTACAGAAATTCTTAATTTATTTTTTGAATAGTTCACGGTATTATATGCTATAATGATAAATAATAGACATTTTAAACAAGGGAACCCGTTTTTACGGGTTTTTTAAATTGGGAAAAATAATAGATTATTATAATAAGGGAGGGAAGGGGCGTAATGATGCCCTGTTGAATGGAAAAAGAGTGGTTTGTTGTGCATACTTATTCAGGTTATGAAAATAAGGTGAAAGCTAACTTGGAAAAGAGATTAGAATCGATGGGAATGGAAGATAAGATCTTCCGTGTTTTAGTTCCAGAAGATGAAGAGACAGAAATTAAGAATGGTAAGAAAAAAGTAGCTAAGAAAAAAGTGTTTCCGGGTTATGTATTAGCAGAGATGATCATGACGGACGGTTCTTGGTATGTAGTTCGTAATACACCAGGAGTGACCGGATTTGTCGGTTCTGCTGGTTCAGGTACGAAACCAACATCTCTTTTACCTGAAGAAGCGGAAATGATTTTAAAGCGGATGGGTATGCAAGAGTCTGTTACAGAAGTCGATTTTGAGTTAAAAGAAAGTGTAAGGGTTGCGGATGGACCGTTTAATGATTTCACTGGTACTATTGAACAAATTGACTTAGATAAACAAAAGGTAAAAGTGCATGTTAATATGTTCGGTCGTGAAACGCCAGTTGAATTAGATTTTTCTCAAATAGAGAAACTATAACGCGTTTAGATTATTAAAGAATAGCTTGCATTTTCAATTTGAACATGCTAAAATTTTAATGTTCTTTATGCTTCGAGTATAAGGTTTCAAATGATAGAGATGAGTGGGAGGGTCTGAGATGCCCTATTACCACATCACGGACTTAAGGAGGTGTGTCTCGTGGCTAAAAAAGTAATTAAAGTAGTTAAACTTCAAATCCCGGCAGGGAAAGCAAATCCAGCACCACCAGTTGGACCAGCATTGGGTCAAGCAGGTGTTAATATTATGGGATTTTGTAAGGAATTTAATGCCCGTACGCAAGATGAAGCTGGTATGATTATTCCGGTAGAAATTTCGGTTTTTGAAGACCGTTCCTTTACATTTATTACAAAAACTCCGCCAGCTGCGGTATTACTTAAAAAAGCAGCAGGAATCGAAAGCGGATCAGGTGAACCTAATCGCAACAAAGTTGCAACGTTGAAGCGTGATAAAGTAAAAGAGATCGCAGAAACAAAAATGCCTGATTTAAATGCTGCAGATGTTGAAGCTGCTATGCGTATGGTAGAAGGTACTGCACGTAGCATGGGTATTGTTATTGAAGATTAATCCCAAAGCTTTAGACTGATGAGGAGAAGGTTGCGCTAATGGGGTATAAGCCATTTTCGCAACCTTTTTGTAGGATGACAAACTAGATTATAGTTGTCTAGTCCTTGTTAGTAGAATCTTTCTATTAACAGGATCCGCTTTATTAAGTGGGAGGTATAACCGTTAAAACCACATTCAAGGAGGAAATATAATGGCTAAAAAAACGAAGAAACAACAGGAAGCAATTAAACTTGTTGATCGTACTAAACAATATGAGGTAAAAGAAGCATTGGAATTAGTGAAGCAAAATGCAAATGCTAATTTTGATGAAACAATTGAAGCTGCTTTTCGTTTAGGTGTAGATCCTAAGAAAGCAGATCAACAAATTCGTGGAGCAATGGTATTGCCACACGGTACTGGTAAAACACAGACGGTTCTAGTGTTTGCTAAAGGTGATAAAGCAAAAGAAGCGGAAGCTGCTGGAGCTGATTATGTAGGAGAACAAGATTTGATTAATAAAATTAATCAAGGATGGTTCGAATTTGATGTTATTGTAGCGACTCCAGACATGATGGCTGAGGTTGGTAAATTAGGACGTGTGCTTGGACCAAAAGGTTTAATGCCAAATCCTAAAACAGGTACAGTAACATTTGATGTTGAGAAGGCAGTAAATGAAATCAAAGCTGGTAAAGTAGAATACCGTGTTGATCGTCAATCAAATGTACACGTACCAATCGGAAAAGCTTCATTTGATTTGGATAAACTTATTGAAAACTTTGATGCACTTACAGACACATTGATGAAAGTAAAGCCACAAGCATCAAAGGGTATCTATGTTCGTAATGCAGCAGTTACATCTACAATGGGACCAGGAGTTAAAGTGGACCCGTCAACTTTTGGAAAATAAGAATTAGTTATTGACTTCATGATAGCTCTTGATTATAATAAGAAATGTTGAAAATAAATCAAATACGTTATACCGTAGACAGTAGGAGCGTTATTCGCTTAATATCCTACCGAGGTGTCTGAATAAATATGATATTGTACGAAGTGATATCTAATCCATTCAAACAAACCTTCACGTCTACTACAGATGTGAAGGTTTGTTATTAGATGAATCGAGATAAAAAGACTAACCTGATGTTTCGGTATGATGATAAGTCAATAGGAGGTGGAATTTTTGTCAACTATTATTGAACAGAAAAAACAAATTGTATCTGAAATTGCAGACAAGTTCCGCGATAGTGAATCTACCATCCTTGTAGATTATCGTGGCCTTGATGTAGCAGCAGTTACAGAACTACGTGATCAACTACGTGCAGCTGGTGTAGAGTTTAAGGTATATAAAAACTCAATGACACGTCGTGCTACAGAAGAACTTGATCTTGGAGATTTGAAAGATGTACTTGCAGGACCAACTGCTATCGCTTTTAGTAAAGAAGATGTAGTGGCTCCAGCAAAAATTTTAAACAATTTCGCTAAAGATCACGAAGCATTAGAAATTAAAGGTGGCGTAATTCAAGGTAACATCGCGACACTTGAGCAAATCAAGGATCTTGCGGCACTACCAAATTACGAAGGATTACTTTCAATGTTGCTTAGCGTACTACAAGCTCCAGTTCGTAACTTCGCTTATGCAACAAAAGCTGTTGCAGAACAAAAAGAAGAAGAGCAAGGTGCTTAATTACTGATTTTCAGAAAAGGTATTTGCAAAACATTTACGTATTAAAACATAATTAGGAGGAAAATATAATGTCTAAAGAACAAATTATCGAGCAAATCAAAGAAATGTCTATACTTGAGTTAAACGACCTTGTTAAAGGAATTGAAGAAGAATTTGGTGTAACAGCAGCAGCACCTGTAGCAGCTGGCGGTGGCGCTGGTGGAGCGGTTGAAGAAGAGCAAACTGAATTTGATGTTGTTCTAGCAAGCGTTGGATCAGCTAAAATTAAAGTTGTTAAAGCAGTTCGTGAGATCACAGGTCTTGGACTTAAAGATGCTAAAGATCTTGTAGATAACGCTCCTGGTGCAATCAAAGAAGGCGTTACTAAAGAAGAAGCAGAAGAAATGAAATCTAAACTTGAAGAAGTTGGCGCTTCAGTAGAATTGAAGTAAGTTAAAACTAGTGTAAAGCTCGTCTATTAATAGACGAGCTTTACACATTTATTAAATAAAGTAGGTGCTAATATGTCTGAGCAATACTTTGCGAATCAACCTCAATCAAAAAGTGACCCCAAAACGTGGAGTTTTGAACTACGTAGTAATTCCTTTCAGTTTACAAGTGATGTTGGAGTTTTTTCTAAGAATGAAGTGGATTTTGGTTCTAGAACGTTAATAGAAGCATTCACAGTACCAAATGTTTCCGGTGATATTGTTGATCTTGGCTGTGGTTATGGACCAATTGGTCTTGCGCTAGCTAAGGTATTCCCAGACCGGCATTTCATTATGAGTGATGTTAATGAAAGAGCACTCGTTTTAGCGAAAAAGAATGCAGAACAAAACAACATAGATAATACTACATTTTATGTGAGTGATCGTTTTCAATCTATACCTAAAGTAGAATATGCAGCTGTTTTGACCAATCCGCCAATCAGGGCCGGAAAAGAAGTGGTTCATCAAATGTTTGAAGATAGTTTTCAAAATTTAATGAAGGGCGGTCAGTTGTGGGTGGTTATTCAAAAAAAGCAAGGTGCTCCTTCTGCCTTTAGAAAAATGCAACAAATGTTTAAAGAAGTTGAAACAATAAAAAAGAGTAAGGGTTATGAAATCATTTGTGCAACAAAATAATGCATTTAATTAAATGTTGACTCTAGTGGTTGATTGTGGTAGCATTGAAAAATGCCAATAGGTAGATTCGTGTGTCAATAGGCATGCGACAAGGAAAAAATGTATATTATGATTAATAAAGGAAACAATGGTAATGCTGTGAAGGTAAGTGTAGAAGTTTGGGGATTTAGTAGTAGTTTTAATGCTGTTTCCAGGCAGAAATTGTTTCGTTAATTTTCAATACAATACCATTTACTTACATATGTAAATGTATTATAACGACTTGTGAGTAAGTCATTTCACAAGTTTGTTCGGTGAGATTGCCGAACAATTTTTATTCTGATTAAATTATACCTTTTCCGCTGTATAAGTCAATAGCAGTTAAAACATTATTGGAATAAGGTGAAGGTATGTGAGCTTGTCAAAATTTTATTTTGATTTATTAAGCTCTTTTGTTTTCTATTCTTGATTTGAGGGGTGAAGCAGTTGACAGGTCAACTAGTTCAGTATGGACGACACCGCCAGCGCAGAAGCTATGCACGTATCAGTGAGGTATTGGAACTACCAAATCTTATTGAGATTCAAACAGCTTCCTATGAATGGTTTTTAGAGGAAGGATTGCGGGAAATGTTTAAAGATATTTCTCCAATTGAAGATTTCACAGGGAATTTATCACTAGAATTTGTTGATTATAATCTAGGTGAACCAAAATATCCTGTTGCTGAATCGAAAGAAAGAGATGTTACCTACAACGCTCCGCTTCGTGTGAAAGTTCGTTTATTAAATAATGAAACTGGCGAAGTAAAAGAGCAAGAGGTATTTATGGGAGATTTCCCTTTAATGACAGATACAGGTACTTTTGTTATTAATGGAGCCGAGCGTGTTATTGTATCACAGCTTGTTCGTTCGCCAAGTGTGTATTTTAGTGAAAAAATAGACAAAAATGGTAAACGCGGATATAAAGCTACAGTTATCCCCAATAGAGGAGCATGGCTTGAGTTTGAAACAGATGCTAAAGATGTTGTGCATGTTCGTATAGATCGCACAAGAAAGTTACCAATTACCGTATTATTACGGGCAATAGGTTTTAGCAATGATCAAGATATTATTGATCTTATCGGTGATAATGAATATTTAAAAAATACATTAGAAAAAGATAACACAGAAACAAGTGAAAAAGCTTTATTAGAAATTTATGAGCGTTTACGACCTGGCGAGCCGCCAACTGTTGAGAATGCAAAAAGCTTATTAGTTTCTAGGTTTTTCGATCCGAAACGATATGATTTAGCTCGTGTTGGACGTTATAAAATGAATAAAAAGTTACACATTAAAAATCGTCTTTTTAATCAAACTTTAGCGGAACCGTTAGTAGATCATGAAACCGGGGAAGTTGTAGCACAAAAAGGTGATAAACTAGATCGTCGTTTATTAGATAAAATCTTACCATATTTGGATGCAAAAGAAGATAGTTTTGGCGAGCAATATGTTGAACCTGATGAAGGTGTACTTAAAGAGCCAATAAAAATTCAAATGATTAAAATATTTGATCCCACTGATCCTGAAGGGGAAAGAACGCTAAATGTTATTGGTAATGGAGCAGTTGATGATTCGGTTAAGAATATTGCACCATCTGATATTCTTGCTTCTATTAACTATTTCTTTAACATTTTACATCAAGTAGGTAATACAGATGATATTGATCACTTAGGAAATCGTAGACTTCGTTCTGTAGGTGAATTGTTGCAAAATCAGTTCCGTATTGGTCTTTCTAGAATGGAACGTGTAGTACGTGAGCGTATGTCTATTCAAGACACCTCAGCAATTACACCGCAGCAATTGATTAACATTCGTCCTGTAATTGCTTCCATTAAAGAGTTTTTCGGTAGTTCTCAACTTTCACAATTTATGGACCAAACAAATCCATTAGCTGAATTAACCCACAAACGTCGTTTATCTGCGCTTGGACCTGGTGGTTTGACTCGTGAACGTGCAGGTTTTGAAGTTCGTGACGTACACTATTCTCACTATGGCCGTATGTGTCCGATTGAAACGCCTGAGGGGCCGAATATTGGTTTAATTAACTCTTTGTCATCATTTGCAAAAGTTAATAAGTTTGGTTTTATTGAAACACCATACCGTCGTGTTGATCCAGAAACAGGCAAAGTTACGGAACGTTATGATTATATGACTGCAGATGAAGAAGATAATTATGTTGTTGCGCAAGCAAATGCCAGTCTAACAGATGATGGATCATTTGCAGACGAAGAAGTTATCGCTCGTTTCCGTGGTGAAAATACTGTTGTAAGTCGTGATCGTTTAGATTATATGGACGTTTCACCAAAACAAGTTGTATCCGCAGCTACAGCATGTATTCCATTTTTGGAAAATGATGACTCTAACCGTGCGCTTATGGGTGCCAACATGCAACGTCAAGCTGTTCCTTTATTACAACCGCGTTCGCCGATTGTTGGTACTGGAATGGAATATGTATCTGGTAAGGATTCAGGTGCAGCTGTTATCAATCTACGAGATGGTATAGTGGAACGTGTCGAAGCGAAAGAAGTTCGAGTTCGCCTCATATCAGAAGTTGATGGGAAAGAAGTACAAGGCGATGTTGATACATATCGCTTGCAAAAATTCATCCGTTCTAACCAAGGAACCTGTTATAACCAACGACCAATCGTTAGTGTTGGGGATCGTGTGAAAAAAGGAGAAATCCTAGCAGATGGTCCTTCAATGGAAGATGGTGAACTAGCACTAGGGCAAAATGTTCTAGTTGGCTTTATGACTTGGGAAGGTTATAACTATGAGGATGCTATTATCATGAGTGAACGCTTAGTGAAAGATGATGTTTACACTTCTATCCATATTGAAGAATATGAATCTGAAGCTCGTGATACAAAGCTAGGACCTGAAGAGATTACAAGAGACATTCCAAACGTCGGAGAAGATGCACTACGCGACCTTGATGAGAGAGGTATTATCCGTGTTGGTGCTGAAGTTGAAGATGGTGATTTACTAGTAGGTAAAGTGACACCAAAAGGAGTAACAGAGTTATCTGCTGAGGAACGCTTGTTACACGCAATATTTGGTGAAAAGGCGCGTGAAGTACGTGATACTTCCTTACGTGTACCACACGGTGCCGGTGGAATTGTATTGGATGTTAAAATCTTTAATCGCCAAGATGGTGACGAACTACCACCAGGTGTGAATCAATTAGTTCGTGCTTATATTGTGCAGAAACGTAAAATTCATGAAGGTGACAAAATGGCTGGTCGTCACGGTAATAAAGGTGTTATTTCTAAGATATTACCAGAAGAAGATATGCCATTTATGCCAGACGGAACACCAATCGATATCATGCTTAACCCGTTAGGTGTACCATCACGTATGAACATCGGTCAGGTACTTGAAATGCACTTAGGTATGGCTGCAAGACAACTCGGTATTCATGTAGCATCTCCTGTATTTGATGGAGCTCGTGAAGAAGATGTGTGGGAAACGATTCAAGAAGCTGGAATGGCAAGAGATGCAAAAACAGTTCTTTATGATGGACGTAGTGGAGAACCATTTGATAACCGTGTTTCTGTTGGTGTCATGTACATGATTAAACTAGCGCACATGGTTGATGATAAACTACACGCACGTTCGACTGGACCATATTCACTTGTTACACAGCAACCATTAGGTGGTAAAGCACAATTTGGTGGCCAACGTTTCGGTGAAATGGAAGTTTGGGCACTAGAAGCATATGGTGCAGCTTACACGTTACAAGAAATTTTAACAGTGAAGTCAGATGATGTTGTTGGTCGCGTGAAAACATATGAAGCAATTGTTAAAGGAGAAAGTATTCCAGAGCCAGGTATACCAGAATCATTTAAGGTATTAATTAAAGAGTTGCAAAGCCTTGGTTTGGATGTAAAAATGCTTTCAGCTGATGAAGAAGAAATTGAACTTCGAGATATAGATGAAGAAGATACACAATCGGCAGATCAATTTAATCTTGAACTTGAAGGTAAATAATTAAACAGTTCTCACTTTTATCGTTTGATATGTAAAAAGTTGTTCGAATTAGTTAATAAACAAGAGATTTTTATTTCTTGTTTTTAACTATTTGGGCACATACTAAAGGGAGGTAGGCCCCTTGATAGATGTAAATAATTTTGAATTTATGAAAATAGGGTTAGCATCACCAGATAAAATCCGTTCATGGTCATATGGAGAAGTGAAAAAGCCAGAAACCATTAACTATCGTACATTAAAACCAGAAAAAGATGGTTTATTTTGTGAAAGAATCTTTGGTCCACAAAAAGACTGGGAATGTCATTGTGGTAAATACAAACGTGTCCGTTATAAAGGGGTAGTTTGTGATCGCTGTGGTGTTGAAGTAACAAAATCTAAAGTTCGTCGTGAACGTATGGGTCACATTGAACTAGCTGCACCAGTTTCACATATTTGGTACTTTAAAGGTATTCCAAGTCGAATGGGATTAGCGTTAGATATGTCACCAAGAGCGTTAGAAGAAGTTATTTATTTCGCTGCTTATATTGTGACAGACCCAGGTGATACCACTTTAGAGAAAAAGCAATTACTTTCTGAAAAAGAATATCGTGCATATCGCGATAAATATGGTCAAACCTTCCAAGCTCAAATGGGAGCAGAAGCTATTAAAAAAATATTGCAAGATATTGATCTTGAAAAAGAAGTAGAGATTCTTCGTGAAGAATTAAAATCTGCGCAAGGTCAGCGTCGTACGAGAGCGATAAAACGTTTAGAAGTATTAGAAGCATTCCGTAACTCTGGTAACCATACAGATTGGATGATTTTAGAGGTGTTACCAATTATACCTCCTGAACTTCGACCAATGGTACAACTAGATGGTGGACGCTTTGCTACATCGGATTTAAATGATCTATATCGTCGTGTTATTAACCGCAACAATAGACTTAAGCGTTTATTAGATCTTGGTGCACCAAGTATTATCGTTCAAAACGAGAAACGTATGCTTCAAGAAGCAGTTGATGCACTAATTGATAATGGTCGTCGTGGTCGTCCGGTAACTGGACCGGGTAACCGTCCACTTAAATCTCTTTCACATATGTTAAAAGGGAAACAAGGTCGTTTCCGTCAAAACTTATTAGGTAAACGTGTTGACTACTCTGGTCGTTCTGTAATTGTTGTAGGACCTAGCTTAAAAATGTATCAGTGTGGTTTACCAAAAGAGATGGCAGTTGAGTTATTTAAACCATTTATTATGAAGGAATTAGTAGAAAGAGGTTTAGCTCACAACATTAAGTCTGCAAAACGTAAGATAGAAAGACTTAATCCTGATGTTTGGGAAGTGTTGGAAGACGTTATTAGGGAACACCCTGTACTATTAAACCGTGCTCCTACTTTACACAGATTAGGTATTCAAGCATTTGAACCTACTCTAGTAGAAGGACGTGCAATTCGTTTGCATCCATTAGTATGTACAGCATATAACGCTGACTTTGATGGTGACCAAATGGCAGTACACGTTCCACTTTCAGCAGAAGCACAAGCTGAGGCGCGTATTCTTATGTTGGCAGCTCAAAATATTTTGAATCCAAAGGATGGTAAACCAGTAGTAACACCTTCACAAGATATGGTGTTAGGTAACTATTACCTTACAATGGAACGAGAAAATGCGGTTGGAGAAGGAATGTCATTTAAAGATCTTTCCGAGGCGATGGTTGCATACCAAAATGGTTATGTTCATCTTCATACTCGAATTGCAGTGCAGGCTTCTTCGCTTAATAAAGCAGCATTCTCAGAAGAACAAAATAGTCAACTAATAGTGACAACGGTAGGTAAACTGATCTTTAATGATATGCTTCCGGAATCATTCCCGTATATGAATGAGCCGACGCAACAAAACCTAGAAGTTCGCACGCCAGAAAAGTATTTCATTGAAAAAGGCTCGAATGTAAAGGAAGTAATTGCTGATCGAGATATTATTCTTCCGTTCAAGAAAGGTATTTTGGGAGATATAATTGCTGAAGTATTTAAGAAGTTTAAAATCAGTGAAACATCAAAAATGCTTGACCGTATGAAAGACTTAGGATTTAAGTACTCTACTAAAGCAGGTATAACAGTTGGTGTAGCAGATATTGTTGTATTAGCAGAGAAAGAGCTTATCCTAGATGAAGCACAAGAGAAAGTCGATAAAGTATTAAAACAATTCCGTCGTGGTTTAATTACAGATGAAGAACGCTATGATCGTGTTATTTCAATATGGTCACAAGCAAAAGATGTCATTCAAGAAAAACTTATGAAGACATTAAATCCAAGAAACCCTATATTCATGATGAGTGATTCAGGTGCTCGTGGTAACGCATCAAACTTCACACAATTAGCTGGTATGCGTGGTTTAATGGCCAACCCGGCTGGTAAGATCATCGAATTGCCGATCAAATCTAGTTTCCGTGAAGGTTTAACGGTATTAGAGTACTTTATATCTACACACGGTGCTCGTAAAGGACTTGCGGATACGGCGCTGAAAACTGCTGACTCTGGTTACTTAACTCGTCGTCTAGTTGATGTGGCACAAGATGTTATTATTCGTGATGATGATTGTGGAACAGATAAAGGTTTAACAGTTCATGCAATAACAGAAGGTACAGAATTAATTGAACCACTGATTGACCGTCTGATTGGTCGTACTTCATTCCAAGTTGTACGTCATCCAGAGACGAAAGAAGTATTGATTAATAAAAACGAAGTAATACCTGAAGATGTAGCAAAACAAATTGTTGAATCAGGTATTAAAGAAGTAACAATTCGTACTGTCTTTACTTGTAATACAAAACATGGTGCTTGTAAGAAGTGTTATGGTCGTAACTTAGCCACTGGTCAAGAAGTTGAAGTTGGCGAGGCAGTAGGTATTATCGCTGCACAATCAATTGGTGAGCCAGGAACACAGCTTACAATGCGTACATTCCACACAGGTGGGGTTGCAGGTAGTGATATAACTCAAGGTTTACCTCGTATTCAGGAAATATTTGAAGCGCGTAATCCGAAAGGTCAAGCGGTTGTTTCTGAGATTATTGGAACAGTCCAAGATATTACAGAAGTAAAAGATAAACAAGAGATTATCGTAAAAGGTAATGTTGAATCACTTACTTATACAGCTCCTTATGGTGCGCGTGTAAAAGTGGAAGTAGGAGAAGAAGTTGTCGCTGGTCAAGCACTGACAGAGGGTTCAATCGATCCTAAGGAATTATTGAAAATTCAAGGAATTGATGGTGTCCAATCTTACCTATTAAAAGAAGTACAAAAAGTTTATCGGATGCAAGGTGTGGAAATCGGTGATAAGCACGTTGAAGTAATGGTTAGACAAATGCTTCGTAAAATGCGTGTTGCTGATGCTGGGGATACGGATGTACTACCTGGATCATTACTTGAAATTCACCAGTTCCGAGATGCAAACAAAAAAGTACTATTAAAAGGTGCACAACCTGCCGTTGGAAGACCTGTTTTATTAGGTATTACAAAAGCATCACTCGAAACGGATTCATTCTTATCAGCTGCGTCATTCCAAGAAACAACACGTGTATTAACAGATGCAGCGATTAAAGGAAAACGTGATGAGTTACTAGGTCTAAAAGAAAATGTTATTATTGGTAAATTGGTTCCTGCTGGTACTGGTATGCAAAGGTACCGCAAAATAGAAATTGAAACAGAAGAGCCAGTGGAGCAAATTACTGAAGAATCATTAACAGAAGAAGTAACGCCACAATAAATCAGGGAAGAAACAAGGGGAAATAAAGAAGCACCTAGATATAGAAAACTTTAATTTTATATTGACATTAGAATTATAGAATGATACTATATTCAAGGTGCTTCTGTTATCCTTGTTGCTTTGGAGGATATGTAAATGTCTTATGAAAAAGTAGCACAGGTCAAAGATAATCTAATTATCGGTACGAAACAAACACTAAAAGCCATAAAAAATGGTGAAGTGTCTGAAGTCGTTATTGCTGTTGATGCAGATCAACGTGTAACGAGTAAAGTGTCGCAACTTGCAGAAGAAATGAACGTGCCATGTACACAGGTTGATTCAAAGAAGAGACTTGGCAAAGCATGTGGAATTGATGTAGGAACAGCGACTGTAGCTATAAAGCAATAAAGCAATAAAGTTTTGGTGAATGATCAAAGCTATTCACGAAAGCTTTGTTTTTTGCTTATAAATGAACCACCTGGATGTGTGGTATTACAAAAATCAATGAAAGGAGGAAACAAACAATGCCAACTATCAATCAATTAGTTCGTAAAGGCCGTGTGAGCAAAGGTAAAAAATCTGACTCACCTGCATTGAATAAAGGTTTTAACAGCTTCAAAAAATCATTGACTAACCAATCTTCTCCACAAAAACGTGGTGTTTGTACACGTGTTGGTACGTTAACTCCAAAGAAACCAAACTCTGCATTGCGTAAATATGCGCGTGTGCGTTTGACTAACGGAATTGAAGTAACTGCTTATATTCCTGGAATTGGGCACAATCTTCAAGAACACAGTGTTGTTCTTATTCGCGGAGGACGTGTTAAAGATTTACCTGGTGTACGTTACCATATTGTTCGTGGAGCGCTTGATACTGCCGGAGTAGAAGGACGTGCACAAGGACGTTCTAAATACGGAACAAAAAGACCAAAAAAATAAGCTTTAAATAGCTGATAACTTCAGAAAGGAGGTTAGACTATGCCACGTAAAGGTCCAGTAACAAAACGTGATGTCTTACCAGATCCGTTATATAACTCAAAACTAGTTACTCGTTTGATCAACCAAATTATGGTTGATGGAAAAAGAGGAATAGCTCAAAAAATTCTTTATAAAGCATTTGACATTGTTCAAGAGCGTAGTGATCAACCATCCATTGAGGTGTTTGAACAAGCACTTAAAAATGTTATGCCAGTTCTTGAAGTTCGCGCTCGCCGTGTTGGTGGTTCAAACTATCAAGTACCGGTTGAAGTACGTCCAGAACGTCGCCAAGCATTGGGACTTCGTTACCTTGTAAATTATTCAAGATTACGCGGAGAAAAAACAATGGAAGAACGTTTAGCTTATGAAATTCTTGACGCATCAAACAACACTGGTGCATCTGTTAAGAAAAGAGAAGATATGCACAAAATGGCGGAAGCAAACAAAGCATTTGCTCATTATCGTTGGTAGTATTAAAAGCTTAAATACAACATGTATGTTCCATTACGTCATGCAAGTTAATGGATTGATGGAGCAATCTTTTTCGAAATGTTTAAAGATAATCATGTAATCGAACTTAGATAATAGGAAGGAGAAAGAAACATGCCTAGAGAATTCTCCTTGGAAAAGACACGTAATATCGGGATTATGGCCCATATTGATGCTGGTAAGACAACAGCAACTGAACGTATTCTTTTCTATACAGGACGTATCCATAAAATTGGAGAAACACACGAAGGTGCTTCTCAAATGGACTGGATGGAGCAAGAGCAAGAGCGTGGTATTACAATCACATCTGCTGCAACAACTGCTTCATGGAAAGGTCATCGTATCAACATTATAGATACACCAGGACACGTAGACTTCACTGTTGAAGTTGAACGTTCTTTGCGTGTACTTGATGGTTCCGTAGCTTTACTTGATGCACAATCAGGGGTTGAGCCACAAACAGAAACTGTTTGGCGCCAAGCTACAACATATAAAGTTCCTCGTATTGTATTCGTTAATAAAATGGATAAAATAGGTGCGGACTTTGAATATTCGCTTGGGACATTAGAAGATCGTCTAGCTGCAAATGCACATCCAGTGCAACTTCCAATCGGTGCGGAAGATGAATTCGAAGGAATTATCGACCTTATTGATATGGAGGCTCATTACTACTTAGATGATTTAGGTACACGTGAAGAGGCGCGTCCTATCCCTGATGCTTATAAAGAACAAGCAGAAAAATATCGTACAAGGTTGATAGAAGCTGTAGCTGACCTTAACGAAGACCTTATGATGAAATATCTAGAAGGCGAAGAGATTTCTAATGAAGAACTTAAAGCTGCGGTTCGTACTGCTACTCTAAGCGTAGAATTCTACCCAGTCTTTTGTGGTTCAGCTTTCAAAAACAAAGGGGTTCAATTATTAATTGATGGAGTTATAGATTACTTACCTGCTCCAACAGATGTACCTCCTATTGAAGGTCATGTACCACAAACTGATGAAGAGGTTGTTCGACGTGCAGATGATAGCGAACCATTTTCAGCTTTAGCATTTAAGGTTGCAACTGACCCATACGTAGGTAAACTTACATTTTTCCGTGTCTATTCAGGTACGCTTGATGCTGGTTCTTACGTAAAAAACTCATCTAAAGATAAAAGAGAACGTGTTGGACGTATTTTACAACTACATGCTAACTCTCGACAAGAAATCCCTACTGTTTATGCAGGTGATATTGCCGGAGCTGTAGGTTTGAAAGATACTTCTACAGGGGATACTTTATGTGATGAGAAGAGTCTTGTGATTTTAGAATCAATGGACTTTCCAGATCCAGTTATTTCTGTAGCGATTGAACCTAAATCAAAAGCAGATCAGGATAAGATGTCTATTGCATTAGGAAAACTTGCTGAAGAAGATCCTACATTTAAAGCTGAAACTGATCCTGAAACTGGTCAAACAATCATTTCTGGTATGGGTGAACTCCACCTTGATATTATCGTTGATCGTATGAGACGTGAATTCAATGTTGGGGCAAACGTAGGTGCACCGCAGGTATCTTACCGTGAAACATTCCGTAAAGCTGCAAACGTTGAAGGTAAGTTTGTTCGTCAGTCTGGTGGACGTGGACAGTATGGTCACGTTTGGATTACATTCGAACCAAACACTGAAGGCGCAGGTTATGAGTTTGTAAACAAAACTGTCGGTGGTTCTGTACCACGTGAATACATTTCTTCTGTAGAAGCTGGTGTTAAGGAAGCAATGCAGAATGGTGTTATTGCTGGTTATCCACTTATCGACTTGAAGGCAACTTTGTTTGATGGAAGTTACCATGATGTCGATTCCAATGAAACTGCCTTTAAAGTTGCTGCTTCTATGGCACTTAAAGCGGCGAAAAATAAATGTGATCCAGCACTTCTTGAACCAATTGAGAAGGTTGAAATTGTTATCCCAGAAGAATACATGGGTGATATTATGGGTGATGTTACTTCTCGTCGTGGTCGTGTTGAAGGTATGGAAGGACGCGGAAATGCACAAGTTGTTAAAGCGTTTGTTCCACTTTCTGAAATGTTTGGTTATGCAACTGCTCTTCGTTCTAACACACAAGGACGTGGAACTTACACAATGCACTTTGATCACTTTGAAGAAGTGCCAAAGAGTGTTGGAGAAGAAATTATTAAGAAAAACACTGGCGAATAATTGATTTTTTGCAAAAAATAACGTATAACTTGTATTGTGCACTTAGAAGTTAATATATTATTTATTTCTAAGTGAGCATACATGTATTATAAAAAATTAACTTTTATTTATTTAAAGGAGGAACTATAAATGGGTAAAGAAAAATACGACCGCTCCAAAGACCACGTTAACGTTGGTACTATTGGACACGTTGACCATGGTAAAACTACACTAACAGCTGCAATTTCTACAGTACTACACAATCGTTCAGGTTCAGGTACTGCAATGGCTTATGATCAAATTGACGGTGCTCCTGAAGAGCGCGAACGTGGAATCACAATCTCAACAGCACACGTTGAGTATGAAACAGAAACGCGTCACTATGCACACGTTGACTGTCCAGGACACGCTGACTATGTTAAAAACATGATCACAGGTGCTGCACAAATGGATGGAGCTATCTTAGTTGTTTCTGCAGCTGATGGTCCAATGCCACAAACTCGTGAGCACATCTTACTTTCACGTCAAGTAGGTGTACCTGCAATTGTTGTATTCTTAAACAAATGTGACATGGTAGACGATGAAGAACTTCTTGAGTTAGTAGAAATGGAAGTACGTGACCTTCTTGGTGAATATGACTTCCCTGGAGATGACGTTCCAGTTATCAAAGGTTCTGCACTTAAAGCTCTTGAAGGCGAAGAGAAATATGTTAATGCAATCTATGAATTAATGGATGCTGTTGACGAATATATTCCTCGTCCTGACCGTGATGTTGAAAAACCTTTCATGATGCCAGTTGAGGATGTATTCTCAATCACTGGTCGTGGAACAGTTGCTACTGGTCGTGTTGAGCGTGGAGTAGTTAAAGTTGGAGACGAGATTGACATTATTGGTCTTTCTGATGCTCCTAAAAAATCAACTGTTACTGGTGTTGAAATGTTCCGTAAGCTTCTTGACTATGCAGAAGCTGGCGATAACATTGGTGCACTTCTTCGCGGGGTTTCTCGTGATGATATCGGCCGTGGACAAGTACTTGCTAAACCAGGTACAATCACTCCACACACAACTTTTAAAGCAGAAGTTTATGTTTTATCAAAAGAAGAGGGTGGCCGTCACACGCCATTTTTCAATAACTACCGTCCACAGTTTTACTTCCGTACTACGGATGTAACTGGTATTATTCAACTTCCTGAAGGCGTAGAAATGGTTATGCCTGGAGATAACGTTGAAATGACAGTAGATCTTATTTCACCAATCGCACTTGAAGAGGGAACTAAGTTCTCAATTCGTGAAGGTGGCCGTACTGTAGGCGCCGGTGTTGTTGCAACTATTACTAAATAAGTAATGCTATAAAATAGCAGGTAGCTCATAAGCTACCTGCTATTTTTTTGTCTCAAATGACATTGGTGAAAATTAATTCTCGACTAATACGAATCGAATACGAATTATGAGGCCAATGCCTCAACTGGTCATACTTTTTATAGAATGGTTTTCAATATGGTTCATTGCAATTATTAGGCTTCAATAGAGGAGTTTATAGTGTTAGTGCTTTATTATGAGCTATTTTCTTTAGGAGTTGTTTATCGTAGACTACAATTCTATATGCAAACGACTTGTTTTCTACTTATATAAAAAATAAACGTTAGTGAGTTTTCACTCACTAACGTTTATATATTGTAAAATCCTATTTTTAACTGTTATTCATATACTTCTGCTTCTGTTAAATGGTTTTCAGCAATAATTGTTTCTCGGATATTTTCTTCGGTAACTGTAATTGGCTCTAAAAGTATAGAGTTAATTGCGCCATTGCCATTTTCAATTGTTGTATTTGTTTCGACTTCTTCCTCTTTTGCAACTTTCATTGCTAAATCCGCTGATTGATGCGCAAGGGAATGAATTGACTTATATACTGTCATTGTCTGACTACCATTTATAATTCTGCGAACAGCTGCCAGCTCTGCATCTTGACCTGAAACAGGGATAGAGTTACTTTCATTTCCCAATGCTTCAATTACTCCTCCTGCTGTACCATCGTTTGCAGCAATTACTGCATCAACATTTGTATTTGATAAAAGGCTTGCGAACTGATCTCTTGCTGTTTCTGGTGACCATTCTGGTGTGTATGTATCATACACAAGATTTATATCACCACTATCTATATAAGGCTGCAATATGTTCATTGCTCCTTCTCTAAATAGAATAGCATTATTATCTGTTTCTGCTCCACCGACATAAGCAAAATCACCTTCATCCACTTCGTTTAAAATTGCTTCGGCTTGTAATTCTCCTACTTTAACATTATCAAAGGATACATAGTAATCAACTGGCGCATCAAGAATGAGTTTGTCATAAGAAATAACTTTTACTCCAGCTTCATGTGCCAATTCAACAATTTCCCCTGCTTCATTTGAATTAGTTGGTATAACGACCAAGACATCTACACCTTCTTTAATCAAAAGCTTAGCTTGTTCAATTTGCACTTCTTGATCACCGTTTGCGGCTAACGTCTTAACAATACCACCTAATTCTTCAACTTTCTCCTCAAAATTGAGTTTGTCGCGATACCATCTGTCATCTCTTAATGTATCCATAACAAAACCAATGTATATATCATCTGGATTTGATAGTAATTTATCAGTTGTATCTGTGGATTGACTATCCGTAGTTTGGTTGCTATTACAAGCAGTTAAGTAAAAAGTAAATAGGATAGTAAGAATCAATGTAGCATTTATTTTCATTATTTTTTCTCCTCCTTAACAATTAAATATGGAAACGTGAAATTAATGTGTTCATGCGTTCTACAAGCTGGCGTAATTCTAATGCACCATCAGATACCTGTTCAATCGCTTCTCTTTGTTCTAAGACTGATGCGGATATTTCTTCTGATCCTGCAGCTGATTCTTCTGAGATAGCTGCAATATGTTCAATTGAGCTGTTGATTTCATCACTGGCTACATTGAAATATGCTAGAGTGGTTGAAATATCATTAACTTGATTGGACATTGTCGTAACTTTTTCTTTAATGTCAAAAAAGTATTGACCAGATGTTTCTATTTGTTGTTTTCCGATATTTACCTCATTAAAGCCACTATTTAATTCTTTAGCCATTATCGTAATTTGATTTTTTATATCATCAACAATTTTGGTAATACTCTCAGAAGATGATCCAACCTCTTCTGCTAGTTTACGTACTTCTTCGGCAACGACAGCAAAACCTTTTCCGGATTCACCCGCACGAGCTGCTTCAATCGATGCATTAAGTGCTAATAAATTAGTTTGATCTGCTATAGAACGAATCACATTAACAAATTCAGAAATTGAAGTAGTTTGATTTTCTAAATCCTTAACTTTTATAACGGAGTCTTGTACCGTATTCGTAATAGTATCCATGTGTACGAGTGATTGTTTCATTTGCTTATCACCATCTATTGAAACATTTAGTACATCTTTAGAAAATTGGACAAGTTTTTCACCATTTTCATTTGCTGATATCACTCTGTTACTAAACTCTTTTGTCTTTTCAGAAATAACGCTTGCTTCATCTGCCTGATTTGTTGCACCATTTGCAAGTTCTTCTATTGTAAGTGCAACTTGTTCACTACCTTCTTTAACATCAGCAGAATGTGTGGTAAATGCTTCAACATGTGTATCTACTGTCATTGCTAATGAAGCTATCTCATTAATCATTTCTTTTAAATTAGATTTCATATAATTAACCGAACTAGATAATTGGCCAATTTCACTTTTACTATTATCATTTAAATTGTCGACATTCAAATTACCATTAGCAATTGCATCACTTGTTGCAACGACCTGCTGAAGGCTTCGGCGAATGTTTCGACTAATAAAATAGATTAGTGTTACTGAGATTGCGAATGAGACGATAATTGATAGGAGGAGCGTAGTAATAGTAGTTGAAATACTTTGTTCAGCTTCTTCTATAGAATTAATATTGGAATCGATCGCTTCTTGTTTTAATAAGGAAGCTAATTGCATCGTTTCTTCTTTTAAAGTACCTGCTTCTGCTTGCAATGCGATGAATTCTTCTGTATTAATGTTTTGGACTTTAGGAACAATTTCACTAAAGTAGTATTCATCTAAAGCGTGGTTGTTTTCGATAATTTGATTAAATGTTTCAATTTGCTCGTTAGAAGTTAGTTTTGTTCGTATTGATTTTGCTGTATCAACAAACTGATCACTGAGTGACAAATAACCAAGTAATCGCTCATTTTCTTCTGCGATAATGTATTCGGGTATATACAAATACTTATCTTGATAAAGTGATACTAGTTCAGATACTTCTATTACAACTTCATTCTTATCACGCGTATCGTTAATGGAACTATTCGTATTTGCTAATAAGGAATATGTAATTGCCACGGACAAAATAAATGCCAACATCACAATTGTAAAAACAATGCCGTATTTACTTCCAATTGATTGATTACGCCAAAAACTGTTTAGTTTCATACTAACTTGAACCCCCTGTTGAATTTTAAATAATAAAGTAGAACTAGTAGGTATATCGTACAAATTCAATATTTTTGTAGCGAAAACTTTACAATTCGACATAATGACACACAAACGAACTTCCCTAATAAAAAATATTTATAAAACCTTGCAATTAATAATATTCTTGTATATAATGAATAATGTTGGTCATAAAAGGCGATGATGCGGAAGGTTGTTGGCACACCCGGCCCCTTTGCCATGGCGGGGTGTCGAGAAAATTTTCGCGGAGAAAGTCTATTATAAAATGGGCGAAAAGGAGGGAAAATAATGGCAAAAGAAAAAATCAGAATTCGTTTAAAAGCATATGATCATAGAATCTTAGATCAATCAGCTGAGAAGATTGTTGATACTGCAAAGCGTTCTGGAGCTGGAGTATCTGGTCCAATTCCATTACCTACAGAAAGAACAGTTTATACGGTATTACGTGCGGTGCATAAATACAAAGATTCACGTGAGCAATTTGAAATGCGCACACACAAACGTCTAATTGACATAGTAAGTCCTACACCGAAAACGGTTGATGCGCTTATGCGTCTTGACTTACCATCAGGTGTAGATATAGAAATCAAACTTTAATAGAACGAATTAATTTAGGAGGTGTATCGGATGACGAAAGGAATCTTAGGTCGCAAAATCGGCATGACACAACTGTTTTTAGAAAACGGTGAACTAACGCCGGTAACAGTTATTCAAGCAGAGCCAAACGTAGTGCTTCAAAAAAGAACACTAGACAATGACGGCTATGAAGCTATTCAATTAGGTTTCGCTGACAAAAAAGAATCACGTTCAAACAAACCAGCTAAAGGACATGCTGCAAAAGCGAGCACGAAACCTAAGCGCTTCATTCGTGAATTCCGTAACGCTAATCTTGATGACTATGAAGTAGGTCAAGAACTTAGTGTAGAGGTTTTCCAAGCTGGAGACAAAATTGATGTTTCAGGAACGTCTAAGGGTAAAGGTTTCCAAGGTGCGATCAAGCGTCACAATCAATCTCGCGGACCTATGACACACGGTTCTCGTTATCATAGACGTCCAGGTTCAATGGGTGTTATTGATCCAATGCGTGTGTTTAAAGGTAAAAATTTACCTGGACAAATGGGTGGAGAAACAGTTACAATTCAAAACCTAGAAGTTGTTAAAACAGATGTAGAAAACAACCTTTTATTAGTAAAAGGTAATGTACCTGGTCCGAAAAAGTCATTTGTAAAAATTACAAGTGCAGTAAAGTTCAACTAATTTTAAATTGAAGGGAGGATATGTCATGCCTAAAGTAGCACTATATAACCAAAGTGGATCGCAAGTAGGCGATATAGAAATAAACGATGCAGTGTTTGGTATTGAGCCAAACGAACACGTGTTACATGATGCGGTAGTAATGCAACAAGCATCTCGCCGTCAAGGTACACACGCTGTAAAGAATCGTTCAGCAGTAAGAGGCGGTGGCCGTAAGCCATGGCGCCAAAAAGGTACAGGACGTGCTCGTCAAGGTACTATTCGTGCACCACAATGGGTTGGTGGTGGAGTAGTATTTGGACCAACGCCGCGTAGCTATAGCTATAAATTACCTAAAAAAGTTCGTCGTTTAGCTCTTCGTTCAGCACTTTCTTCTAAAGTGAAAGAAGATAGTCTGATTGTTTTAGAAGGATTGGCATTCAATGCACCTAAAACAAAAGAGTTTGTAAATCTACTAAATGTTTTAAAAGTTGATACAAAAGTTTTAATTGTAACAGCAGATAAAGATGAAGTAGTTGCACGTTCTGCAAACAACCTACCAAATGCAAAAGTTTTACCTGTAAGCGAAGTTAATGTAATAGACTTGCTTACGCATGACAAGCTGATCTTGACTAAAGATGCAGCAGAAAAAGCAGGGGAGGTGCTTGCATAATGAAGGACCCACGTGATATTATTAAGCGCCCGGTTATTACAGAACACTCTTCAGATCTTATGGCTGAAAAGAAATATACGTTTGAAGTAAATCCGAAAGCGAATAAAACTGAAATCAAACATGCAATCGAATTAATCTTTGGAGTTAAAGTTGTAGGAGTAAATACAGCGAACCTTAAAGGTAAATTTAAGCGTATGGGTAAATACGGTGGTTATCGTTCGGATCGCAAGAAAGCAGTTATTCAGTTATCTGAAGACAGCAAAGAACTAGAATTTTTCGAAAGTGTTTAATATAACGCTATAAAAGAAGGAGGGAAAAAAGATGGCAATTAAGAAGTATAAACCAACTTCAAATGGTAGACGAGGAATGTCAGGTTCTGACTTTGCTGAAATTACAGCAACTGAGCCGGAAAAAACATTGCTTAGCCCACTATTTAAACGTGGTGGAAGAAATAACCAAGGTAAACTAACTGTTCGTCATCAAGGTGGAGGACACAAACGTAAATACCGTATTATTGATTTCAAACGTGAAAAAGATGGTATACCAGGCCGCGTTGCTACGATCGAATACGATCCAAACCGTACTGCTAACATCGCTTTAATTCACTATGCAGATGGAGAAAAACGTTATATCTTAGCTCCAAAAGGATTGGAAGTAGGAACAAATGTTGTTTCTGGTCCTGATGCAGATATCAAATCAGGTAATGCATTACCGCTTATGAGTATCCCGATTGGTACGGTTATTCATAATGTAGAGTTGAAACCTGGACGTGGAGGACAACTTGCTCGTTCTGCGGGGTCTCAAGCTCAGATTTTAGGTCGTGAAGATAAATATGTTCTTGTACGTTTATCATCAGGCGAAGTACGCCTAGTACTAGGAACTTGTCGAGCTACAATTGGTCAAGTTGGAAATCTAGAGCATGAACTTATTAACGTAGGTAAAGCTGGACGTTCTCGTTGGAAAGGTATTCGCCCTACAGTTCGTGGTTCTGTAATGAACCCTAACGATCACCCACACGGTGGTGGTGAAGGACGCGCACCAATCGGACGTAAATCGCCAATGTCTCCTTGGGGTAAACCAACTCTTGGTTACAAAACGCGTAAACGCAACAAGCCATCAAGTAAGTTTATTGTACGTAAACGTAAAAAATAACGGGATTGAACGACGGGTGAAACCCGTCCACCAATCACGAAGGGAGGTTTATGTATGGGTCGTAGTTTAAAAAAAGGACCTTTCGTAGACGATCATTTGATGAAGAAAGTTGAAAAATTAAATGAAGATGACAAAAAACAAGTAATAAAAACTTGGTCGCGACGCTCTACTATTTTCCCAAACTTTGTAGGACACACTATCGCTGTCTATGACGGACGTAAACATGTGCCGGTATATGTTACAGAAGATATGGTTGGACACAAATTAGGTGAATTCGCTCCATCCCGCTCATTCAGAGGGCATGCTGGCGATGACAAGAAAACAAAACGCTAAATGAGAGGAGGCACTCTTGATGCAAGTTCAAGCTAAAGCCGTTGCAAAAACTGTTCGAATTGCTCCTCGTAAAGTTCGTTTGGTAATTGATTTAATTCGAGGAAAAGATGTTGGAGAAGCCATTGCAATATTAAAGCACACACAACGTGGCGCTTCACCTGTTGTTGAAAAAGCACTTAATTCTGCGATTGCTAATGCAGAACATAACTATGAAATGAACATTGATAACTTATATGTATCAGAAGCATATGTAAACGAAGGCGTTACTTTGAAACGTTTCCGTCCACGTGCAATGGGTCGTGCAAGTCAAATCAATAAAAGAACAAGCCACATTACCGTGGTTGTATCAGAAAAGAAGGAGGGATAATCTGTGGGTCAAAAAGTTAATCCGATAGGACTTCGTGTCGGTGTAATCCGTGATTGGGAATCCAAGTGGTACGCCGGTAAAGATTATGCAGACTTATTACATGAAGATATTAAAATTCGTGAATATGTTGAACAAAGACTAAAAGACGCTGCGATTTCTAAGATTGAAATTGAACGTGCAGCAAACCGCGTGAACATCTCCATTTCAACTGCAAAACCAGGAATGGTTATCGGTAAAGGTGGTTCAGAGGTAGAAGCACTACGTAAATCTTTGAATACTCTTACTGGTAAAAAAGTTCACATTAACATCGTAGAAATTAAAAAAGCAGATATGGATGCGAAACTTGTCGCTGAAAATATTGCAAAACAATTAGAAAACCGTGTTTCATTCCGTCGCGCACAAAAGCAAGTAATTCAACGTGCAATGCGTCTTGGAGCAAAAGGTATTCGTACACAAGTATCCGGCCGTTTAGGTGGAGCGGATATCGCACGTGCGGAAAGCTATAGTGAAGGAACTGTACCACTACACACATTACGCGCCGATATTGACTACGGTACTGCAGAAGCAGATACTACTTATGGTAAACTTGGTGTTAAAGTGTGGATCTATCGTGGAGAAGTCCTTCCAACTAAAAACAAAAAGTAAGGAAGGGGGCACGCATTATGTTAATGCCTAAACGTGTAAAACATCGTAAGCAACACCGTGGTAAAATGAAGGGTAAAGCAAAAGGTGGTACATCAATCACTTTTGGTGAATACGGATTGCAAGCTCTCGACGCTTCTTGGATTACAAGTCGTCAAATTGAGGCTGCTCGTATTGCAATGACTCGTTACATGAAACGTGGAGGAAAAGTTTGGATTAAGATTTTCCCAGACAAACCTTACACAGCAAAACCTCTAGAAGTTCGAATGGGTTCTGGTAAAGGTGCACCTGAAGGATGGGTTGCAGTTGTTAAACCAGGTAAGATCATGTTTGAAATCGCTGGAGTATCTGAAGAAGTAGCGCGTGAAGCACTACGTCTTGCATCTCATAAATTACCTATTAAAACTAAGTTTGTAAAACGCGAAGAAATTGGTGGTGAAATCAATGAAGGCTAATGAAATCAGAGAACTAACCACTGCCGAAATTGAACAAAAGATCAAGTCATTAAAAGAAGAACTCTTTAACTTACGTTTTCAGTTAGCTACAGGACAATTGGAAAACACTGCACGTCTTCGTGAGGTTCGTAAATCCATTGCTCGAATGAAAACTGTCGTACGTGAAAGAGAACTAAGCGTAAATAATTAGTAAAACCGAGAGGAGGTTAACCTCAAATGACTGAGCGTAATAATCGTAAAGTTTACACTGGTCGTGTTGTTTCAGATAAAATGGACAAAACGATCACTGTATTAGTAGAAACTTATAAATTCCATAAGCTTTATGGAAAACGTGTGAAATACTCTAAAAAAATGAAAACACATGATGAAAATAATCAGGCTAAAACTGGTGATGTAGTAACTATCATGGAAACTCGTCCATTATCTGCAACAAAACGATTCCGTCTAATTGAAGTAGTGGAAGAAGCCGTTATTATTTAATTTAAGTGAAATTCGCTCGGATTGATTCCGAAGGGAGGTAACAACAGTATGATTCAGCAAGAGACCCGTTTAAAAGTTGCAGACAATTCTGGTGCACGTGAAGTACTAACTATTAAAGTACTTGGTGGCTCTGGTCGTAAGACTGCTAATATTGGTGATGTTATCGTGTGTACGGTGAAACATGCAACGCCAGGTGGTGTTGTCAAAAAAGGTGAAGTTGTGAGAGCTGTTATCGTTCGTACGAAAACAGGGGCTCGTCGTAAAGATGGCTCATATATCCGTTTTGATGAGAACGCAGCAGTAATTGTTCGTGAGGATAAAAGTCCTCGTGGAACTCGTATCTTTGGACCTGTAGCACGTGAATTACGTGATGCGAAGTTTATGAAAATTGTATCTCTAGCTCCAGAGGTATTATAAAGTCATTGAAAATACGTAATGCTGTGATACGTCGTTAACGTGAGAAGACAACGTATCTAGCTACTTGTTTTTAATTAATTAAAAGTTCTTAATGAAAAGCCTTGTAAGGAGGTGCGTCTAGCATGCATGTAAAAAAAGGTGATAAAGTACAAGTAATTTCTGGTAAAGATAAAGGCAAACAAGGTACTGTTCTTGTTGCATTTCCTAAAAAGGATCGAGTACTTGTTGAAGGGATTAATATTATTAAGAAACACGCAAAACCTTCACAAGATAATCCACAGGGCGGAATCTTAAACTATGAAGCATCAATCCATGTTTCTAATGTATTACCGATTGATCCGAAATCCGGCGAGCCTACTCGAGTAGGATATGAAGAACGTGACGGAAAGAAAGTTCGTATCGCTAAAAAATCCGGTGAAGCGTTAGATAACTAAATTATCGACGAAAGGAGGGCTACTCGATGAACGAACTAAAGAACAAATATCAAAACGATATCGTTTCATCATTAATTGAAAAATTCAACTACGACTCTGTTATGGAAGTACCGAAAGTTGATAAAATCGTAATCAATATGGGAGTTGGCGATGCAACGCAAAATTCTAAAGCGCTAGATAGCGCAGTAGAAGAATTAGCGCTTCTATCAGGACAACGACCATTAATAACAAAGGCTAAAAAATCAATTGCTGGTTTTCGCTTGCGTGAAGGAATGCCTATCGGGGCTAAAGTAACCCTTCGCGGAGCACGTATGTACGAATTCCTACAAAAGCTTATTGATGTATCACTTCCACGTGTACGTGATTTCCGTGGTATTTCTAATAAATCTTTTGATGGTCGTGGAAACTATACGCTTGGCGTAAAAGAGCAATTGATTTTCCCAGAGATAAACTATGATCAAGTAAGTAAAATTCGTGGTATGGATATTGTTATTGTTACAACTGCTAACACTGACGAAGAATCGCGCGAATTATTAACTCAGCTTGGCATGCCTTTCCAAAAATAAGCGTTAAAGCTAATGCAAGGAGGGAAAATTGTGGCTAAAAAATCTATGATTGCGAAACAAAAACGCACACAGAAGTTTCAAGTACAAGAGTACACACGTTGTGAACGTTGTGGACGACCGCACTCGGTTCTTCGTAAGTTCAAACTTTGTCGTATTTGTTTCCGTGAACTTGCCCATAAGGGTCAAATTCCTGGTGTCAAAAAAGCAAGTTGGTAAACCCCTATTAGGGAAGGAGGTAATAAATAATGGTTATGACTGATCCAATTGCAGATATGTTAACTCGTATTCGTAATGCAAACATGGTTCGCCATGAGAAGCTAGAGCTTCCTGCATCAAAACTTAAAAAAGATATTGCGGATATTTTAAAACGTGAGGGCTTTGTTCGTGATTATGAATATATTGAAGATAGTAAACAAGGAGTACTTCGTATTTTCTTGAAATATAGCAACAGTGAACAACGTGTTATTACTGGACTAAAACGTATTAGTAAACCAGGATTACGCGTATATGCGAAATCAGATGAAATTCCTAAAGTATTAAATGGTCTAGGCATCGCGATCGTATCGACTTCAAAAGGCATATTATCGGATAAAGAAGCACGCGAACAGTCGATTGGCGGCGAAGTGCTAGCATACGTTTGGTAATTATATTTTAACAAGATAGGAGGTGCCCTACAAATGTCACGTATAGGCCTAAAAATATTAGAAATTCCTGAAGGTGTTGAAATTAAAAATGACAACAACCTTGTAACTGTAAAGGGTCCTAAGGGAGAATTAACTCGTCAGTTCCATGAGGATATGACAATCAAGATTGAAAATAACGTATTAACAGTTGAACGCCCAAGTGATCACAAAGATCACCGTGCATTACATGGTACAACACGTAGCCTTATTGGCAACATGGTTGACGGTGTACACGCAGGTTTTGAAAAGACACTTGAAATCCAAGGTGTAGGTTATCGTGCTCAGAAACAAGGAGACAAACTTATTATGAACGCAGGTTACTCTCACCCAGTAGAGATCGAACATATTGAAGGTATTGAAATCGAAGTACCTGCTAATACAAAAGTTATTATCAAAGGTATCGATAAAGAACTAGTTGGAGCTGTTGCAGCAAACATTCGTGCAATTCGCCCACCTGAGCCATATAAAGGTAAAGGAATTCGTTATGCTGGTGAACATGTACGTCGTAAAGAAGGTAAAACAGCGAAATAATTAATTTAACCGACTTAAGAAGACTGGTTAGATAGGCAACAGAAAGGAGTGACCTAGATGATTACGAAACCAAACAAAAATGGAATACGTAAAAAAAGACATTACCGTGTTCGTAAGAACCTTTTTGGTACTGCGGAACGTCCTCGTTTAAATGTATTTCGTTCTAATAAACATATCTATGCTCAACTAATTGATGATGCAAATGGTGTCACATTAGCAAGTGCTTCAACAGTAGATAATGACTTTACTGGCGATGCTACTGGCAACGTAGAAGCTGCAAAAAAAGTTGGAGAACTAATCGCAACACGCGCTAAAGAACAAGGCCACAAAGTTGTGGTTTATGACCGTGGAGGATATTTATATCACGGACGTGTTAAAGCATTAGCAGATGCTGCCCGTGAGGCAGGTCTTGAATTTTAAAAGTAAAAGGAGGGACATATATTGCTTACTAATATCGACCCGAATAAATTAGACTTAGAAGAACGCGTAGTAACAATTAACCGTGTAGCTAAAGTAGTAAAAGGTGGACGTCGTTTCCGTTTTGCAGCATTAGTTGTTATCGGAGATAAGAACGGACATGTTGGTTTTGGAACAGGTAAGGCGCAAGAAGTACCAGAAGCAATTAAAAAAGCTATTGATGATGCGAAGAAAAACCTTATTACAGTACCGATTGTAGGAACTACAATTCCTCATGAAATTACTGGTAAATTTGGTGCTGGTAGTATTCTTTTAAAACCAGCAAGTGAAGGTACTGGAGTTATTGCTGGTGGACCTGTTCGTGCTGTACTTGAATTAGCTGGTGTTGGTGATATCCTTTCTAAATCACTAGGAACAAACACACCAATTAACATGGTTCGTGCAACAATTAGTGGTCTTGAAAATTTAAAACGCGCAGAAGACGTAGCAAAACTACGTGGTAAATCAGTAGAAGAACTGTTAGGATAAGGGGGGGAAATAAAATGGCTAAAAAGTTAGAAATTACCCTCACGCGCAGTGTCATCGGCAGATCTGAAGTTCAAAAAGCAACTGTTAAAACATTGGGTTTAAGAAAAATTCGTCAATCTGTTGTCCGTGAAGATACGCCTGCGACTCGAGGCATGATTAATAGAATATCACATCTGATAGCGGTCAAAGAAGTAGAAGTATAATATATTAGCGTAAAGAGGAGGTGCTCGCATGAAACTTCATGAATTAAAACCAGCACAAGCTCGTAAAGAGCGTAATCGTGTAGGTCGTGGAATGTCCTCTGGTAACGGAAAAACATCTGGACGCGGACATAAAGGTCAAAAAGCTCGTTCAGGTGGTGGAGTTCGCTTAGGTTTTGAAGGTGGACAAATGCCATTATTCCAACGCTTACCAAAACGAGGATTCACTAATATCCATCGTACAGAATATGCGATTGTTAATTTAGAAACACTAAATAGATTTGAAGAAGGTACAGAAGTAACACCCGAACTATTACTTGAAACTGGTACAGTTAGCAAGTTAAAAGCCGGCATTAAAGTTCTTGGAAATGGCAAAATGGAAAAGAAACTTATTGTAAAAGCTCACAAGTTCTCTACTTCTGCAAAAGAAGCTATTGAGGCAGCGGGCGGTAAAACTGAGGTGATCTAATGTTTCGTGCAATCTCCAATTTTTTTCGTGTGAAAGAGATTCGAAGTAAGATTGTTTTTACACTATTGATGCTTATAGTTTTCCGATTAGGAACATTTATTCCTGTTCCGTTCTCAAATCGTGATGCAATTGAATTTATGAATGACCAACAAAGTGTTTTCGGGTTCTTAAATACATTTGGTGGCGGGGCATTGCAAAACTTTTCTATTTTAGCAATGGGAATTATGCCTTACATTACTGCCTCCATCATTATGCAATTATTGCAAATGGATGTAGTCCCGAAATTCACTGAGTGGAAGAAACAAGGTGAAGTTGGGCGACGTAAGTTAGCTCAATTCACTCGTTATGCAACAATCGTTCTTGCTTTTATCCAAGCAATCGCTATGTCGATTGGATTTAATGCAATGAGTGGGGGAGAATTGATTTCGAACCCTGGTGTAGGTAAATTCTTGGTTATCGCTATCGTGTTGACCAGTGGAACAGCGTTCTTAATGTGGCTTGGAGAACAAATTACTGCAAATGGTGTTGGAAATGGTATTTCCATTATTATATTTGCGGGAATTGTCGCTGCAATACCAAATGGTGTCAACCAACTTTTCGAACAATACTTTGGTGGTAACGTCGGTGACGACCTATTCATTAATATTGTAATTGTTACGTTGATTGCTTTAGTTGTACTTGCGGTAACAGTTGGAGTAATTTATATTCAACAAGCATTACGGAAAATTCCAATCCAATATGCTAAGCGTTTAGTTAATCGTTCACCTGTTGGTGGACACTCTACGCATCTACCGTTAAAAGTAAATGCCGCTGGAGTAATACCAGTTATTTTTGCAGTATCATTTATCATGGCACCACGAACTATCGCAGGTTTCTTTGATGGTAACGTTGCAGGAACAATTGAAACGATTTTTGATTATACGCAGCCTATTGGTATGGTTATATATGTAGCCTTAATCATTGCTTTTACTTATTTCTACTCATTTGTTCAGGTTAATCCAGAACAAATGGCTGAAAATCTTAAAAAGCAAGGTGGATATATCCCAGGAATACGTCCAGGTACAAATACGGAGACGTATTTGACACGTGTTCTATATCGTCTTACATTTGTTGGTTCTATCTTTCTTGCTGCGGTAGCAGTATTACCATTAGTTTTAGGTAGTATCGCTAACTTACCACAGGCTATTCAAATTGGTGGAACAAGCTTACTAATTGTTGTTGGGGTAGCTCTTCAAACAATGAAACAGTTAGAAAGTCAACTGGTAAAACGTCATTACAAGGGATTTATTAAGTAATGAACATTGTGATCGTAAAGAAATGAGAGCGAGGGGAATTACAATGAATTTAATTCTAATGGGTCTTCCTGGTGCTGGTAAAGGTACACAGGCTGATAAGATAGTAGAAAAATATCAGGTCCCTCATATTTCAACCGGAGATATGTTTCGATTAGCAATTAAAGAAGGAACTGACCTCGGAAAAGAAGCAAAATCATTTATGGATCAGGGTGAATTAGTTCCAGATGAAGTTACTATTGGTATAGTTCGTGAACGTTTAAGTAAGCCTGATTGTGACAAAGGATTTCTTTTGGATGGTTTTCCAAGAACAATTGCGCAAGCAGAAGCATTGGATAACCTACTTAGTGAAATGAAACGTTCATTAGACTTTGTATTACATGTTGATGTACCACAGGATAAATTAATCGAACGTTTAACTGGTCGAAGAATTTGTCCAACATGTGGCGCTACCTATCATGTCGACTTTAATCCTCCTCAAAATGAAGGTTTATGTGACAATGATGGTGCAACATTAATTCAACGGGAAGATGATCGTCCAGAAACTGTCTCAAAACGGTTAGAAGTAAATGTACAGCAAACACAACCAATGTTAGACTTCTATCATGACAAAGGATATCTTGTCTCCATTGATGGTTTACAAGAAATTTCAAAAGTATTTGAAGATATTGATCATAAACTTATGGCATTGTCATAAGTTATTTAGCAAAGTACCACGAAAATAGCATATTGCTCTGTCTGACTTGTATCAAATGATGCATTTATCTTGGTAAAAGAGTATAATGATTTTCGTGGTAATGTTTGCGTCAATTCATTCAAGTGGATACTTGCAATAAAACGATAAAACAACTATGAATTAGCAACTAGATATAACCTATCGTTAGTAATATAATAAAAGACTAATTACAAAATTATGTCTTGAACAAGCAAAACCAGGTGCCCACCTTTCCAATATATCGCATGTAATTTTCAGGCACATGTGGAGCAAATGGTTACTGTAATTTACATGAGATAGGATAGAACGTTTATAATTAAACGTTGCCTGATGATTGATTTTACAGTCCACTAAAAAGACCCACAATGGACCCAGATAAGACTCGTGTTGAAGAAACTATAAAATACGGGAATAAGTCAGTTAACATCTTTTGCGGATAATTGGACGGTAGTCACAAAACATGGTAAAATATATCCTCGTTTTGATTATATATTTTGTGTTATAAAAGTTAGTTATTTTACTAACAAATTTAAAACCTAAGTGAAGGTGATCATGTTTGAATGATACGGAGTCGCGTCCTGAGATAGGTCAAGTTGTTCAAATTATGCAAGGGCGAGAAGCAGGCCAATATGCAATTGTCATTAACATTGTGGATGATCGTTTTGTCTTGCTTGCGGATGGAGAAAAAAGAAAATTTGATAGTCCTAAAAAGAAAAATCTTAATCATGTAATACCAATGAGTTTTATTTCTCCAGAAGTCCAAAACAGCCTTCTAGAAACTGGTCGCGTTACAAATGGTAAGCTGCGTTTTGCTATATCAAAATTTGTCAATGAAGTAGTGACTGATTTGAAGAAGGGAGATCAACTCGATGGCGAAAGACGATGCAATTGAAGTAGAAGGTACTGTTACTGACACATTACCGAATGCAATGTTTAAAGTTGAATTAGAGAATGGTCACACCGTTTTAGCTCACGTTTCTGGTAAGATTCGTATGCATTTCATTCGAATTTTACCTGGAGACAAAGTAACGGTTGAACTTTCTCCATATGATTTAACTAGAGGGCGTATTACGTACCGTTATAAATAAATGATAGGCTCCGATACAAGAGGAGGTATGGATGATGAAGGTAAGACCATCTGTAAAACCAATGTGCGAAAAATGTAAAGTTATTCGTCGCAACGGAAAAGTTATGGTAATTTGTGAAAACCCTAAACATAAACAAAAACAAGGTTAACAATAAGGAGGTGCACAGCGCTTATGGCACGTATTGCAGGTATTGATATTCCACGTGAAAAACGTGTAGTAATTTCTTTAACTTATGTATTTGGAATCGGTAAAACTACTGCAAAAGATGTTTTAAAAGAAGCTGGCGTATCAGAAGATACTCGTGTTCGTGATTTAACTGAAGATGAGTTAACTAAAATACGTACAGCAATTGACAATTATACAGTAGAAGGTGACCTTCGTCGTGAAGTTTCATTGAACATTAAACGTTTAATCGAGATTGGTTCATATCGAGGACTTCGTCACCGTCGTGGCTTACCAGTACGCGGACAGAAAACGAAGAATAATTCTCGTACACGTAAAGGTCCACGTAAAACAATGGCTAATAAAAAGAAATAAATAATAAAGGAGGTTTGTAATTCAAATGGTCCGTAAATCTAATACACGTAAAAAACGCGTGAAAAAGAATGTTGAGAGTGGTATAGCTCATATTCGCTCTACATTTAACAATACAATTGTAACAATTACTGATGTTCAAGGTAATTCTCTTGGATGGAGTAGTGCTGGTTCACTTGGTTTTAAAGGGTCACGTAAATCAACACCATTTGCTGCACAGATGGCGGCTGAAGCAGCTGCTAAAACTGCACAAGATAATGGCGTTAAAACGTTAGAAGTAACGGTTAAAGGTCCTGGTGCAGGACGTGAAGCAGCAATCCGTTCACTACAAGCAGCAGGTATAGAAGTTACTGCCATTGTTGATGTAACACCAGTTCCTCATAATGGTTGTCGCCCACCTAAACGTCGTCGCGTTTAAATTTATCCGTATAGAATTTGTCAGCCTGTCTATAATGGGTTATGATGGCTTAAAGTAGAAAGACCAAATTAAGGGTATCAAGTTAATTTTGACCGTTCTAAAGCAGCATCGCATCAGACAGACTTAAAGTATACGAATTGACATAGTGCAGAAACGGGAACTGCCTACCTGGGGAATTTCGGTTAGACAAATGTCTAACCGGGGTTTCGACGTTTGAAGGAGGGTTTTTATTAATGATCGAAATTGAAAAGCCAAGGATTGAAACAGTAGAGATCAGTGATGACGCTACATTTGGAAAATTTGTTGTAGAGCCATTAGAACGTGGATATGGAACTACACTAGGAAACTCCTTACGTCGCATTCTATTATCCTCACTTCCGGGTGCTGCTGTAACATCCGTGCAAATTGATGGAGCACTTCATGAGTTTTCAACTATTGAAGGCGTTGTAGAAGACGTAACAACCATTGTTCTTAACCTTAAAAAGCTTGCTTTAAAAATCTACTCTGAGGAAGAAAAAACATTAGAGATAGATGTGCAAGGTGAAGGAGTAGTTACAGCTGCAGATATTACGTATGATAGTGATGTTGAAATATTGAATCCTGATCTTCATATCGCTACATTGGGAAGTAATGCTGCATTGCATATGAAAATGACTGCTGAACGTGGTCGCGGTTATCGTCCTGCTGAATCAAATAATCATGATGATCAACCTATTGGTGTTATTCCAGTTGATTCTATTTTCACACCTGTTTCTGGTGTGACGTATCAAGTTGAAAATACACGCGTAGGTCAAATTACTAATTTTGATAAATTGACATTAGATGTTTGGACAGATGGAAGTATTCGACCGGAAGAAGCAGTTTCTTTAGGTGCTAAAATCTATACAGAGCATTTAAATGTATTTGTAAGCTTAACTGATGAAGCTCAAAATGCTGAAATCATGATCGAAAAAGAAGAAGATCAAAAAGAAAAAGTATTAGAAATGACAATTGAAGAGCTTGATTTATCCGTGCGTTCTTACAACTGCTTAAAACGTGCAGGCATAAACTCTGTTCAAGAACTTGCGAATAAATCAGAAGATGATATGATGAAAGTTCGTAACTTAGGGCGTAAATCACTTGAAGAAGTGAAACACAAATTAGAAGATTTAGGTTTAGGATTACGTAAAGAAGATTAATCTTATAACACCTTGAGACATTCCGAAAAAGGGAGGGATAATCCATGGCTAGAAAACTAGGCCGCACAACAGATGTGCGTTTAGCATTACTTCGAAATCTTGCTACTGACTTGATTATTCATGAACGTATAGAAACAACAGAAGCGAAAGCGAAAGATCTTCGTTCTGTAGTAGAAAAGATGATTACGCTTGGAAAACGCGGCGATTTACATGCTCGTCGTCAAGCAGCAGCTTATTTATATGGTTCTAAAACGGCGGATAATGAAGATGCAGTGCATAAGCTTTTTAATGATATCGCAACTCGTTATGAAGAACGTCAAGGCGGATATACACGTGTTTTGAAATTGGGAGCGCGTCGTGGTGACGGTGCAAAAACAGCAATTATTGAGTTAGTATAGACTTGATAAAGAAGGTGAAGGGCAGGATAGAATCTCTCCACGAGGTTAATCCAAGCCCTTTTTTGCTCGTTAAATAAATGAAGTGATTTTGAAAATACAGATTAGAAAAACGCCGTTGACTTCACCTAACTAGGGTAGCCAAACGGCGCTTTTTTATTAACTAACGGTATCTGGAATTTTGTATACACCGTATTTCTCTACTTCGAAATATGATACTATAGTTATTTGAAGAGATTGTTTGCGGTAGATGACATGAATAGCAATTTTAAACTGTCATATGACAGTTTAACCTCACTTCCTTCATTTCCGGGGAAATAATTTGTACTATTGACGGAGGAACTTAAATGAATAAGAAGAGTATTGAATTTAGAAATGTCTCTTTTCGTTATGGAGACGAGGGTGCCTGGGTTTTAAAGAATGTTAGCTTTAAAATACCGGCAGATGAGTGGGTAGCCATTATTGGTCACAACGGTTCTGGGAAATCTACAATTGCTAAGCTGATGAATGGTTTATTATTTCCTAATGAAGGTCAAATTATTGTTCATGGTATTCCAGTAACAGAAGAATCAATTTGGGATGTACGTAAAAGTGTAGGAATGGTTTTCCAAAATCCAGATAACCAGTTTGTTGGCACTACAGTTAGAGATGATGTTGCATTTGGTTTGGAAAATAGAGGTTTTGAACGTCAAAAAATGATAAGTCAAATAGACAATAGTTTAAATGCAGTAGGAATGATAGATTATATGCTGCATGAACCGCACCGTCTGTCGGGAGGACAAAAGCAACGTGTTGCGATTGCAAGTGTACTTGCAATATCTCCAGAAGTGATTATTCTAGATGAAGCAACGGCTATGCTAGATCCTAAAGGAAGAAAAGAAATAATGAATACGATAAATGAAGTCAAAAATCAACAACAGCTGTCATTGATAACAATCACGCATGACTTGAATGAAATCACCCAAGCTGATCGAGTTATTGTTATGAATGAAGGAGAAGTATGGTTAGAAGCGACGCCAAGAGAAGTATTCGAAAAAGAGGATGCTTTGAAAGCAATTGGATTAGATATTCCGTTGGTAGCAAAAGTTGCAAATGAATTAGAAAAGATAGATGTTCTTTTAGAAAAACAACCACTAAACCTAGAGGAGTTACTTGAGGAATTATGGATATATCATTCAAAGCAGTGAGTTATACATACCAACCAAATACACCGTTTGAACACCACGCCATACAAAACTTATCCTTTCATATACCTAAAGGCCAATTTGTAGCGATTGTTGGCCATACGGGATCAGGAAAATCGACTTTAATTCAACATCTTAATGGACTAGTTCGACCAACTAAAGGCGAAGTAACCATCGGACCATATTCGTTGAAGCCAGGCGTGAAATTAAAAGAAATGAAAGACTTGCGCAGAAAAGTAGGGGTAGTATTTCAGTATCCTGAGCACCAATTATTTGAAGAAACTGTAGAGAAGGATATAGCTTTCGGACCGAAAAATTTTGGTGTTTCCCCCATTGAGATTACTAATCGTATACCTGAAGTGATGCATGCTGTTCAGCTACCAATGGATATTTTAAAACGGTCCCCATTTGAACTTAGTGGCGGTCAGATGAGACGTGTAGCAATTGCTGGTGTGTTGGCTATGAATCCGGAAGTTCTTGTTTTAGATGAACCAACTGCAGGCTTAGATCCAAGAGGACAAAAAGATATGATGGAAATGTTCCATAACTTGCATCATAATAAGAAATTAACAACTGTTTTAGTGACGCATAGCATGGAAGATGCTTTGCATTATGCTGATTCTGTTATTATATTAGACCACGGTAAGAAGTACATGGAAGGCATACCTAACGAGGTGTTTGTACAAAAGGATAAATTGCAAATGGTTCAGTTAGACTTGCCAGAGATAATACATTTTTTGAGAGAAATGAATGAAAAGTTTGATCTTTCCATTCCATATCATAAACAAACGATGGAAGAACTAGCTGTCGAAATCAAGAATTGTCTGAAAGGAGATGTATAAATTGAATAATGCATTTCTAATAGGACAGTATGTACCCAGTAATTCAATGATACATCGACTAGATCCACGAACAAAAATTATGATGATTTTTCTATTTGTTATTTTCGTGTTTTTTGCGAATTCTATTGAAAGTTATGCATGGTTAATTGCATTTGCGGTTAGTGCTGCAGTCGCTACAAAAATAAGGTTGCCGTTTATTATAAAAGGCCTGACACCTGTTTGGTTTTTAGTTATATTTACATTTATCCTACATTTAATTGTTACAAAAGAAGGATCTGTTCTTTTCGAGGTCTTTTCTTATCCTATTTATAGTGGCGCGGTTACTCAAGGAACTGCTATTTCTTTCCGGTTTATTTTACTTATATTGGTAACTTCACTATTAACTTTAACAACTACACCTATAGAAATAACTGATGCAATCGAAAGTTTATTACACCCATTAAACAAGATTAAATTCCCTGTTCATGAATTAGCTTTAATGATGTCAATTTCATTACGATTTATTCCTACTCTCATGCAGGAGACAGAGAAGATCTCAAAAGCCCAGGCTTCCAGGGGTGTGGATTTTAGGACGGGCCCAGTTAAAGATAGGATACAAGCAATTGTACCTTTACTTGTCCCTTTATTCGTTAGTGCCTTTAAGCGTGCAGAAGAATTAGCAATGGCAATGGAGGCCCGTGGATACCGTGGCGGTGAGGGTCGAACAAAACTAAGAGAATTAAAGATTGAAAAACGAGATATCTTATCCATGATCGTATTTGCCCTTGTGATAGTTATCTTATTTTTGTTAAGAAATTAAAGGAGTAATAAAATGAAACGAATTATGTGTGTCGTAAGTTATGATGGGACAAATTATGCTGGTTATCAAATTCAAACAAATGGGATAGCGATCCAAGCAAAAATACAAGATGCACTTAAGTTGATGCACAAAGGGACAGCAGTGCAAATTACTTCTTCTGGAAGAACCGATGCCGGCGTCCATGCTGTGGGACAAGTCTTTCACTTTGATACCTTTTTATCGATTCCATCTGATAATTGGAAAAGAGCACTCAACACTCTGTTGCCGGATGATATTCACATTAATTCTGTAAAAGAAGTAGATAATAATTTCCATGCGCGATATGATTCCGTTTCAAAAGAATACCGTTATTTGGTTTTAAATAGCCCAGAACCTGATTTATTTAAAAGAAATCATATTTTACATGTTAAAGATAAGTTAGATGTAAGAGCTATGCAAGAAGCATGTCAATGGATAGAAGGGGAACATGATTTCTCAGCATTTTGTTCAGCAAAAACAGACCTAAAAGGTAGCAAAATTCGAACAGTTTACCAAGTTACTTGTGAGCAACAAGGCGATCAAATCACGTTCATTTTCAGAGGAAGTGGTTTTTTATATAATATGGTTCGGATATTAGTAGGAACATTGATTGGGATTGGTAAGGGTGTACATCGGCCTGAAGAAATGAAGGAAATGATTGAAAGTAAAAGTCGCGAGAAGGCGGGTATAACTGCCCCTCCAAATGGACTATATTTATGGAGAGTAAGATATCTAGAGTGATTTATATCTGTTATATTCTTTTGTAAATGTTATTGTCTCATAGACTTCAGTAGTTGAAAGCGCAGATGTAGGATTTGTGGCTTCGTCCGATCGCATCAGTTTTTAGCACAAAAATCATCTGAAAAAAATTTTTGTTAAAAAAACAACGGAACCGGTTGAACAGCTATTGACTTTAGGCACTAGTTGTTATATGATGATTTATGGCATTTTATTTCTAATCCACGATTGGCCCCGGAAGTTAGTTGTGTAGAATATAAGATCAAATCAAGCTAGCAATAGCAAATGAAACGTAATATCAATAGGTAAATATATATATTAGGAGGTTAACCCATAATGCGCACTTTCATGGAAAATGTAAAGGATGTAGAACGCAAATGGCTTGTAGTTGATGCAGAAGGTCAAACACTTGGTCGTTTAGCGAGTGAAGTAGCTACTTTACTTCGCGGCAAGCATAAAGTAACATACACACCGCATGTTGATTCTGGTGACCATGTCATCATTATAAACGCAGAGAAAATTCACTTAACTGGTAATAAATTAAATGACAAGATGTACTACCGTCATTCTAATCACCCAGGTGGATTAAAGTCTCGTAATGCAGACGAAATGCGAACTAAATATCCAGAACAAATGTTAGAGCTTACGGTAAAAGGAATGCTTCCAAAAGGTAGCCTTGGTCGTAACATGAACAAGAAATTACATGTATTCAGAGGTTCAGAACATACTCATCAAGCACAACAACCAGAAGTATATCAACTTCGCGGTTAATTAAAAGGAGGTAATGAATAGTGGCACAAGTACAATACTACGGTACCGGTCGACGTAAAAGTTCAACTGCTCGTGTACGTTTAGTTCCAGGAACTGGACGTATCATCGTAAACAAACGTGATGCGGAAGACTACTTCCCATACGAAACATTACGTACAATTATTAAGCAACCTTTAGCTTCAACAGAAACTGAAGGAACTTATGATGTTTTAGTAAATGTTCATGGTGGAGGTTTCACTGGTCAAGCTGGAGCAATTCGTCACGGTGTTTCACGTGCGTTGTTAGAAGCAGATCCAGAATATCGCGCTGTACTAAAGAGCGCTGGATTCTTAACTCGTGATTCTCGCATGAAGGAACGTAAGAAGTATGGTCTTAAAGGCGCACGTCGCGCACCACAGTTCTCAAAACGTTAATTTTATCAAAAAGCCCTCTTTCCTATATTGGAAAGAGGGCTTTTGTTTTTAGCATAAAAGTAGTTCTTTAAGTCTAGCACCATTCTTCCCTGAATAGTTCCAGATTCCATTTCTTTAAATATGTCATTAATATCTGCAAGTGGACGTGCTTGGACAACCGGGATGACTTTTTCTTCAGCACCAAACATAAAGGCTTCTTCTAAATCTTTTCTTGTCCCAACCAAGGAACCGATTACTTGTATACCATCTAAAACGGTTTTAACAATTGCTAAGTCCATTGTTTCTGATGGAAGTCCTACTGCAACAACTTTAGAGGTAGGGCGAACAGAATTAACAGCAGCATTAAATGCAACCTTGGATACGGCAGTTACCACCGCAGCATGAGCACCTCTTATTTCTTGTTGAATCCATTCTGCGGGATCCCCTTCTTTTTTAGAATTGAAGATTAAATCAGCACCAACTTCTTTTGCCAAAGCTAATTTATCATCATTTACATCAACTGCAATAACGCGTGCATTAAATACTTTTTTTGCGTATTGTACAGCTAAATTACCCAATCCCCCGACGCCATAAATAACTATCCATTCACCTGGCGCCACATCTGCAACTTTAATTGCTTTATAGGTAGTAACCCCGGCACAAGTAATACTAGTGGCTTGCTTAGGATCTAAACCATTTGGAACTTTAACGGCATAATCAGCTGTTACAATGCATTGTTCTGCCATTGCACCATCAACACTGTAGCCAGCATTTTTAACTTCTCTACAAAATGTCTCTTCACCTGTTACACAGTATTCACAATGTCCACATCCTTCAAAAAACCATGCAATACTAACACGATCACCTGGCTTTATAGACGTAACATCAGAAGCGACCTCTTTAACAATTCCAACACCTTCATGTCCAAGAATACGACCCTGTACATCGCCAAAATCACCTTTAGCTACATGTAAGTCCGTATGACAAACTCCGCAGTATTCAATGTCTACGAGGGCTTCTCCATTTTTAATGGAGCGAAGTAGACCTATTTCGCTAACTTCTACTAACTTATTGTTGTCTTTACTTACAACGACTGCTTTCATGAACATCCTCCTTTAACAATGTGAATTATTGAGCAAGTTCTACAAATTTATTATAAACCTATATTTTACCATGTGCAAGGGTTTAGAAATCTATTATTTGTAAACGGTGAGACTAAGCTGGTATAAATCTAGACCTTGTCCCATATAGTGAAGAATAAGAGAGTTATCGTTATGGGGAGGTAGACAGATGAATCAAGTAAGTAAGGTAATCTTATGGATAAGTGGTGCCGTTTTGTTGGTAATTTTAATTCAGTATCCTATTCAGCAATCAACAGATTCATGGGATTCTTGGTCACTTCCCATGGCTGGTCAAGTTATTGTTTTAGACCCTGGTCATGGTGGAGTCGATGGTGGTGCTGTTGGAGCTGATGAAACATTAGAAAAGGATATTACCTTAACTGTAACTAAAAAATTACGTGATTATCTGCAGCAATCAGGTGCATTGGTATATATAACAAGAGAAACTGATCGTGACTTGGCTGCTGATGATACAAATGGTATAGCACGACGTAAAGTAGAAGATATAAAAAATAGAGTGGCGTTTATTGAAGAAAAAGATCCGGACTTCTTTGTGAGCATTCATTTAAATGCAATCCCTTCCACAGAATGGTCAGGTGCGCAATCATTTTATTATCCAACTAATGAAAAAAGTAAGAGCCTAGCAAAGAATATACAAAGTGAAATTAAACGAAATTTAGAAAATACAAATCGAGAAGCATTGGCTTTAAATGGTATGTATTTGTTAAAGCATACAGAACAACCTGGTGCTTTAGTAGAAATAGGATTCTTATCTAACACGCATGAAAGAGAATTGTTAAAAACACAAGCTTATCAAACGAAAATGGCAGCCAGCATTTATGAAGGGATTTTAAATTATCTTACAGTTGAGAGTGAATAGACAAATAGAACTACGTTATCTCATCTCCCTATCAATATGTTATAATGTATTAAAGAGTACTGACTTTTGCGAAAGGGCGGTGTCATTTTGTTAACCAAAGAACAAGTGATAGAAAAATTAGATCCAGTCAAAGATCCATTTTTACATAGAACATTAGCAGAAACCGGTGGAGTTGTTGAAGTTATAGTTAAAGAGGAAAAGGAACATATTAGTATTAAGATAGCTATTGCTAAACCAAACACAGCTGAGCAAATGCAATTGCAACAGGAAGTTGTTAAGATACTTAAAGAAGCTGGTGTAAGAACAGTGGGCTTACGTTTCTCTCAACTACCTGATGAAGTGATAGAAAAATTCCAACCACAAGATGAATCAGCGCTAACATTATTAAGCGGGAACACAAAAACAAAGTTTTTAGCTATAGCGAGTGGAAAGGGTGGCGTCGGTAAATCGACTGTCACAGTTAATACAGCAGTTGCTTTAGCCGAATTAGGTAAGAAAGTCGGCATTATTGACGCAGATATTTATGGGTTTAGTATTCCAGATATGATGGGTGTAGAAAAGGGACCAACATTAAAAGGAAATCGCATTGTACCAGTTGAACGTTTTGGAGTACAAATGATCTCAATGGGATTTTTTGTTGAAGATAATTCTCCTGTTATTTGGCGTGGTCCTCGTTTAGGTAAAATGCTCAAGAGCTTTTTTACAGAGGTAGAATGGGATGATTTAGATTACTTGTTACTTGATCTTCCGCCAGGAACTGGAGATGTTGCATTATCATTGCATGGTATGCTTCCGGAATCAAAAGAAATAATAGTTACTACTCCTCATCCAACAGCAGCTTTTGTAGCGGCTCGCGCGGGCCAAATGGCTATTGATACCAATCATGATATTATTGGTGTAATTGAAAACATGTCCTATTTTGAGAGCAAGGTGACTGGTGAACGTGAGTATGTATTTGGACAAGGTGGCGGACAAAAGTTAGCTGACCAACTTGATACAGAGTTAATCGGTCAGCTTCCGTTAGCTCAACCTTACCATGAAGAAGGCTCTCATTCATCGATATACCAAGCGGATCATCCTATAGCTAAAGTCTATGCAGAGATTGCTTCGCATATTATAGAAAAATTTTGATGCAGTAAATATGGATACCAACTATTTAGTTGGTATCCATATTTTTTGAGTGCTCTTTTTTGGGCTTTTTATCCACTGCCTTCTTCTGACTCTGACGCAGCTCCTCCTTTACTTTCTGATGCTTTCATTTCCTCAGCCGCTTTTAAAATAACATCAGTCATTTCTGCTTTAAATAAAGGAGAGTTCATCGTTTCTTGTATTGTTTCTTGTAAATGTTCTCTGAATTGTTGCCCCTTTATTACAGTTGTTATTTGCTTTTCCATTTCTGGATTTGCCAGTAACTCAAGCATTTTCTTTTGGTATTCTGGATCGCTCATTAAGCCTTTTATAACAGCTTCTTGTTGATCAATCATTGATTGGGCAAAGCCTTCAACAAATTTTTGATCAGAGAACATTTTGTTCCAAAATTCCTTTCCTTTATCAGAGGTTAGTGCTTCTGATATGGCATCCTCTAGTACTTGTGACTCAATAACATACGTTTTCTGCATTTCTTCGTCGGCTAAGACATCTGTAATGGCCTTTTTACCTTCATCTGTTTTTAATATATCTGTCACCATTTTTTTTGTGGTATCATACGTTTCCTGATTGCTACCAGAAGTTTCGCCATTCCCTCCACAAGCGGAAAGGATAAACAAGGTAGTGAAACTTAGCATACATATTTTTTTAATCATTGCTCTAATATCCTCTCTAACATCTTTCTTACCTTTAATATGAGGATAGATTAAAATTTTATGTATGCTAAAAGATGACTGTGAAAAGATATAGATGGTAATGAAATAATATGGTTAATCGACCTCTTCATTAAGTGCTTTTGCTCTTGTAATTATTTCGGAAATGGTAACAAAGGAAAAACCCTTTTCTTTCAATCCTGGGAGAATTGTTTCTAATGCATCAGGTGTTTGCTTAACAGAATCAGATGCATTTAAAAGAATAATATCGCCATTATCGGTATTTGTCATGACGTGATCAATAATTTTATCGGTACCGGGGTTTTCCCAATCACGTGGATTTATATTCCACTGAATAACATCATATCCTTGGTTCTCAGCAAGCTCCAATACTTCTTCATTTAGGTGGCCACTTGGTGTACGTAATAAGGACAAGTCTGGATACCCTAATACTGTAAATATTTCGCTTGCTTTTGCAAGATCCTTTCTAACTTCTTCTATATCCTGTTGAAGATAGCTTTTATATCGATATCCCATCATGCCGACCTCATGACCATCGGCTTCAATCTTCTCAAGCAAGTCTGGATGGTGTTCCGCCCATTCCCCAATTATAAAAAAGGTTGCTTTGACATCATGCGCTTTTAATTTTTCAAGTGTAGGTTCAACCATTTCGCTCCCCCAACTTATATTAAAAGTTAGTGCAATAGAGGAATCATTTGGGTCTCCTTTACTTAAAGCGGCTGGATTATCCTTTGTTGAGAATACAGAAAAATCACTTTCAGATTCAATCCATAAAAATAAAGCAGTGAAAAGAGCTAAAAAAACTAATAAACCAACCCGTTTAATTCTTTTTAACTTAACTATAAAGAAATAGTTCATTATTTAATCTCCTTTTATGGGACTTGCTATATTTTATGAATAGATTTACTCAATATGAATAGAAAAGGTTTGAAATCTAATAAAAAAGAGAAATAATGAACATACAACTGTGATTAAGAAATGAGGAATGTATATGATAGGCATGCTTATAAACGATATGGAACAAAATGAGATAGAATATTTAATTAAACGAGAACTTGAAGAATTAATATTTGATATGGAAGATCACCGTATGGATCAGTTAGTTCGAAAAGCAA